>CANJOG010000119.1 GCA_947475475.1 Acetobacteraceae bacterium | reverse complement strand
CTTTCACCGGCCCAATCTGAATGTGACGGTGGCGCCGAAGGAGAGCGAGAGCGGCCAGCTCATGGAGTTTCTCGCTGCCCACAAGGACGATGCCGGTATCGTCTATGTCGGCAGCCGCGCCAAGGCGGAACGCACAGCCGAGCGGCTGCGCGCCAAGGGCATTGTGGCGACCGCCTTTCATGCGGGGCTGGCGCCAGAGGTCAAGCGCGCGGCGCTGATGCGCTTCCGCTCCGGCGAGGCGATGGTGGTGGTGGCGACGATCGCCTTTGGCATGGGCATCGACCGGCCGGATGTGCGCTTTGTCGTGCATCTGGACATGCCGAACAGCCCGGAATCCTATTACCAGCAAATCGGCCGCGCTGGCCGTGACGGCGATCCGGCCGAGACATTGTTGCTGTATGGCGCTGAGGATATCGCGCGTGCCCGTCATTTCCTGAGCGAGAGTGCCGCGCCGGAATCCGAGCGCCAGGTGATGCGCGCGCGGCTGGAAGCGATGATCGGGCTGGTCGAGACGGTGGGCTGCCGCACGCGCAGCCTGCTCGCCTGCTTTGGCGAGGAGATGGGGCGCGATTGCGGCCATTGCGATAATTGCCTGGCCCCGCCGAAGCGGATCGACGGCACGGTGGCGGCGCAGAAGGTGCTCTCGGCGATCTACCGCACCGGCCAGATGTTTGGCGCGCTGCATATCATTTCGGTGCTGCGTGGCCAGACGACCGAGGCGGTGATCCGGCATGGCCATGACAAATTGCCGACTTTCGGCATCGGCGTTGAACAATCCGCCGGATTCTGGCGCGGGGTGATCCGCCATTTGGTGAGTTTCGGCGCGCTGCGGGCGGGATCTGGCGAATATCCCGGCCTGGAACTGGAGACGGAGCGCGCGCGGCCGATTTTGCGTGGCGAGGAGCAGGTGTTTCTGCGTGAGGATGCGCCGAGGCGTCCCGCCGCGCGCGATGCGGTGCGGGCGACGGCGCTCGGCCCGCATGACGAGGCGGTGTTCCAGGCATTGCGCAGCTGGCGCGCGCGGGTAGCTGCCGAGCACAAGCTGCCGCCTTATGTGATCTTCCATGACAGCGTGCTGCGTGACATTTCGGGCGTCAAGCCGGCCACGCTCGATGAGCTTGGGGGCATCAAGGGTGTGGGCGCGAGCAAGCTGGAACGCTATGGCGGCGCGGTGCTGGCCGTTCTGGCGAAAGGCTGAGGCACGGCCTTATCTTTTCGCAGTGCCCGCGCTGCGCACATAGCGGCGTTCACCGCTCGCCGCGTGATGCCAGACGCTGACCTCCACGCCATTCTCGACAAAACTTTCGCCAGTACGCTGCCAGCCAGGGCCGGGCGTGTCGTCCTCGGCCGGCTTGTAGCGTGGCCGCTCGAAGGCGGCGCCCAGCGTGATCACCGCGCCGAGGCCGATCAGCCAGGACGCGACCGGCCAGACGCCGATGAGGCCGAGCACGCAACCACCGGCGGCAAGCAACAGGCCAATCAGGACAAGGGCGCGGCGCATCGCCGCTCAGCCTTGGTTGGGGCGGATGATCGCGGCGGTGCCATAGGCCACGATCTCGCTCATATTCTGGCCGATCTCGGAGGAATCGAAGCGCATCATCAGCACCGCATTGGCACCCATCAGCGTGGCGTTCTGCACCATCCGGTCCAGCGCATGGCGGCGCGCATCTTCCAGCATTTCAGTATATTCCTTGATCTCACCGCCAATGATGGTGCGCAGGCTGGCCATGATATTGCCGGCAATACCACGGCTGCGCACAACCACGCCGAAAGCCTGGCCGAGCGATTGCACGGTGGAGTAGCCGGCAACGGATTCGGTGGTGACGACGATCATGCTGGCCTCATCTCTAAGAGTGCTCAGGCGCCGGGTTTGACGCCACGCAGTTTGCGCAGGAACTGGCTGATGCTTTCGCGCACCGCGCCTTCATTGGCGCGTTGCAGTCGGATCACCGCGATCGGGGATTCGGAAAAGCCCGCCGTATAGGGTGCGGTGATGGTCTCCAGCAGCACAGGCTGGGCGTTCTTGTCATAGACTTTGTAGTTGGCGTGAGCGGTGACGGTCAGATCGAAGCCGATCGCCGGCTGCGACTGGCCGAGCAGATTGACATCGACGGGAAACGCGCAGAGGTCGCCGATCAGCCCAGCGGCGGTCATCGAGCCTGACAGCGCCTTGCTGAAATCCGCGTCGCCGAGTTTGGAGACCCAGAGCGGATTGGTCTCTTCGCCGCCGGTAACGTTGCGCACGCACCCGGCGCGGGTGAATTGCGGTGGATAGCCGGAATCCGTGCCAGTCACGGGTGCGACCGTCATGCGCGTGGGGTCCGCCGGCTGCGCGCAGGCGGCGAGCAAGGCCAGCAGCAATGTGGAGCATGTGACGCGTAGGTTGCGTGACATGCTGTTGCGAGGACGTGTGGTCATTCGCTGCATCCTTTCATGCGGGCGAGGTTCACCAGCCGCTCATTGCGGTCTGCCAGGGAGCGGGCCTGCACCTGTTCGGCATTGGAGAGATCGGTCGATGCCGCACCGGCGAAAGCGCCGCCGGGGACAAACACGCTGACAACATTGCGGGCGACATTGCCTTGTTCGACTTCCTTGTCGTGCTGGCGCGAGGCGGACTCGGCGGCACGATTGTCCGTGAGTTCGGCGGCGATCTGTGCGCAGCCAAGGCGCTCGTCACCGTCACGCGAGATAGCAACCGGCGTTGCGGTGCGTGCGGCACATGCGCAAAGAAGCAGGCAGAACGATATGGCCAGGGGAGCGCGAAGCAAGAGGCCAGCTGGCTTGCCACTCGGCATCATGGTGTTCCGCCTGTTCGCCCGAGATCGATCGTGACGGTATTAGAATGGGACAATTGCTTGCACCATGCCCTGGTGCTGTCAACTCCTGACGGCTGTGCAGCCTGGTGGAGAATACTGAGGATGAATATTGCGCGAATACCGTGCGAGCCGCCTGGCTGGTCCGATCATTTGGCAGCTTTGTTGATCCGGCTGGCGAGGCGTTCCCGCCTCGGCTAGCATCCCCTGAGCGGCAATAAGCCGCCAACCAAAAAATGCTCAATGGGGGATTCAAGGAATGACTCACGTTACAGTTTCTCGTCGTGGCGCCATGGCCGGCGCTTTGGCTGGCAGCGCCCTTGCGGTTGGATCGCGCCGGGCCTGGGCTCAGGGAAAGCCCTTGCAGATTGGCTTGTTGCAGACTCTGTCCGGTCCATTGGCATCCGTTGGCCAGGCGCATCTGACCGGCGCGCGCATTGCGGTAAAAATGATCAACGATGCCGGCGGCGTCGATGGGCGGCCACTTGAACTGGCGATTCGAGATTCTCGCGCCAATGCGAATGACATGGTGGCTGGGCTGCGCGAATTGGCGGGTGCCGGCATCAATCTGATCTTCGGGGAAGCCTTCACGGGACCAAATCTGGCCGCCGTGCCGCTTGCTCCCTCGCTCGGCGTGCTCTATGTGTGCACCAGCGTGACCGGCATGGATTTCACGCATGACCTGTTCAACCGCAACATGTTCCGCGCCGGCCCGAATGCGCACATGCAGTATTTCGGCGATGCGAAGACAATTGTCACCAAGCATCCCGAGTTGAACAGGATCGGAACCTTCGTCGCGGATTCCGCTGGCTTTCGATCCGCTCAGGTCTTCTTCCACGCCGCGTTTCGGAAATTCTACGCGGAGATCGGCAAAAAGATCGAATTGCCTGATCCGGTCGTCGCCAAGGTTGGCGCCGGTGATTACCGCAATCAATGCAATGACCTGCTCGGACAGAAACTTGATGCATTGATGATCTGTGACGCAGGTGGCGAGATGATCACGTTCATCCGTCAGGCACGGGCGATGGGACTTTTCAATACGATCAAGGTGGCGGGTGACACCACCTATTCGCCTGACCTGGGGCCGGCGCTGCGCAAGGAAATCCCGTCCAACTACTATTCCTTCTGCACCTGGTACTATGATGCATACAAGGAAGTGCCGCTGGCGCAGGCCTTCTTCAAAGCAGCGTCGGAACAATCCAAGGCGCCGGTATTGGATCCCTTCCTGGCCCAGACCCATACGGCGATAACCGCGATCGCCGAGGGTGTGCGGCGCGCGCGCAGCACGGAGACCGATGCTGTGATCAAGGTTATGGAAGGCATGACTTTCGATACTGTCTATGGTCCGCTTTCCTTCCGGCCCGAGGATCATCAGCTTCGCGTCGATTCCGGCTATTTGCGCCTCGGTCCCGATGACACTGCCGAAGGGTGGAAAGTGCAGGATTTTGTCCGTATTTCCTGGAAGGAGACCATGGAGCCGGCGAGCCCGGGCAAGAAATTCGAGATCTGATGCGGCGTGTCGAGCCTTCAGGCGCGCTGCGGCTGGACCGTGGCGCGCGTCTTCGTATTTGCGGGCGCCACGAAGGTCGCACTCTTGCACAGCCCGCTCGAGAATGGTGCAATCAGGACAAGGAAATTCAAGATTGAGGAAACCCGCCCATGTCCGGCACCAGCCGCCCGCGCGTCCTGCTGGTCTATCCACTGCTCGATGAGGAGGGTGAGAAGATTCTGGCGGCGGGGGCGGAGATCATCCGTCCGGCATCGGATCGCGAGGCCGATATTGCCGCGGTGATTGGCGAGGCGGATGCGGTGGCCCTGCGTGGCCCGGCCAAGCTGACCGCGGCACTGATCGCGCAGGCACCGCGTCTGCGCGCCATCGCCACGATGGGGTCAGGGACAGACAGCGTCGATGTCCCGGCGGCGACCGCGCGCGGCATTCCGGTGCTCAACCAGGCTGGCGGTGCGCCACGGCCAGTGGCGGAATGGGCGCTTGGCTGCATGGTGGTGATGCATCGCAAGATGCTGGTGCTGCATGAGCGGTTGCAGAAGGAAAATCTCGACTGGGTCAGCCGACCGACCGCGCTGGCCGGTTTCGAGTTGACAGGAACGACCATCGGCGTGGTTGGATTGGGCCATATTGGCCGCCATCTCGCCCGCATGGCGCACGCGGCCTTCGATGCGCGCATCCTCGCCTATGATCCCTTCGTCGATCAGGCGAAAATGGGTGATCTCGCGGAAAAGGTCGGCTCGCTCGAAGAGCTTTGCGACCGCAGCGAGACATTGGCAATCCATTGTCCCTTGTTGCCGAGCACGCGCGGGCTGATCCGGCGGTCGCATTTGCGGTTGCTTGGCCGCAATGGCGTGATCGTCCATGCCGCGCGCGGCGGGGTGGTCGATGAGGCTGATCTGGTCGCCGCCCTGCATGCGGGCGAGATCAAGGGGGCGGCGGTCGATGTATTCGATCCGGAGCCGCCCTCGATCGAACAGGCACGCCGCCTCGCGGCCGCGCCCAATCTGCTGATCACGCCGCATATTGCCGGCTGCTCGGATCAGTCGGCGCGCAATCTTGCCACCGGCCTCGCCCGTGACGTGCTGCATGTGCTGGGCGGTGGGAAGCCGCGCCAACTGGTCAACCCGGAGGTGCTCACGGAGTGAGCGACCGCGCATAGTCCTTAGAAAAATAAGGGAGGAAAAGAAAATGCAAGAATCTGGAAAAGGTCCGGCACTGACGCGCCGGTCCACTATGCTGGCACTGGGCGCGGCGGCATCCGGGCTTGGCGGGGCGGCATTGGCGCAGACCGCCGAGCCGCCCGAGGCGTTGGTCAAGGCGGCGCAGGCCGAGCGTGAGATCGTGCTCTACACTGGCGCGACGGCGAATATCATCGACCGGCTTTCGGCGGCATTCGGCGCCCGTTACGGCATCAAGATTTCCTTCCTGCGCCTGGGCGGCGGGCCGCTCCTGCAGCGCTATTCCGCCGAGGCCGAGGTGGGGAATATCGCCGCCGATATCATCTTCGTCGCCGGCGGCGGCAACCAGTTTGCGGCGGCCGCGTTTCCGAAGGGCTGGATAGAGCCGCCCGCCGATCTTCCCGTTGTCCAGAGCGGCGTCTTTCCAAAACGCTTCATGCGGGCTGCGAGTGCGATCATCCAGCTCGGCCCCTGGGTGATCACCTATAATACCGACAAACTGCGTGAGCAGGATGCTCCCAAGGATTGGCCCGATCTGCTGGCCCCGCGCTTCAAGGGGCAAATCCTGATGCCAGAACTCGCCTCCACCGATGCGGTGGTGCAGTTCTGGGCCGCCATCGCGGATAAGTATGGCATCGAGTATCTCACCAGAATTCGCGATCAGCAGCCGCGCTGGTTCGCCGATGCGGTGCCCTCCCTGCAGGCGCTCGCCGCCGGTGAGGGGATGGTACAAATCCCCATTACCGGCCAAGCGATCTCGGCCGTTGTTGCCAAGGGCGCGCCGGTCGGCACGGTCACGCCGGACTACACGACCGGCGTGGAAATGCAGCTGATGCTGACCGCGCGCGGCAAGGCGAAGCATCCGAATGCGGCGCGGCTGCTGGCGAATTTCGTCATGTCGCCGGAAGGTAACAAAATCTTCAACGCCGATAAGGGCAGCGCCTCGGTCTATGATCCGGACAAT
>CANJOG010000118.1 GCA_947475475.1 Acetobacteraceae bacterium | reverse complement strand
TAAATGTCCTCGCAAATCCTGTCGCAGGCGGCATCGCCCTTTTTCAGGTTCAGGATGGCGGCGCGCCAGGGGGCCACGGCATCCGGCCATTTGATGCCGGCATCGTCGTGATGCGCCTCGATGATCGCGCCGACCAGGCGGGAGACGCCGATGCCGTAGCTGCCCATTTCCGGGACCACCTGCTTGCCATCCGCCCCGGCAATGGCAACGCCCATCGCCTTGGAATATTTGGTGCCGAAATAGAAGATATGGCCAACCTCGATGCCACGGCCTTCGCGGCGGCGGGTGGTGTCCACCTTGTCCCAGGCGACGACGTCATGCTTCTCGTCAGTGGCCGCATACATGCCGGTCATCTGGTTGTAGAAACGCTCCAGATCGTCCGGGCTGTCGTAGCTGTAGGATGAGCCGATCCAGTCCACGTCTTCGAAATTCGCGTCGTAATAGACCTGGCTCTCACCGGTGGGGGCCAACACGATGAATTCGTGGGACAGGTTGCCGCCGATCGGGCCGGTATCGGCCACCATCGGAATGGCGTGCAGGCCGAGGCGCTGGAAGGTGCGCATATAGGCGAGCATCATCTTGCGGTAGCTGACGACCGCGCCTTCATAGGTCAGGTCGAAGCTATAGGCGTCCTTCATCAGGAATTCGCGGCCGCGCATGATGCCGAAGCGCGGTCGCACCTCGTCACGGAATTTCCACTGGATGTGGTACAGATTCAGCGGCAGTTCGCGATAGGATTTCACCGACTGGCGGAACAGGTCGGTAATCATTTCCTCATTCGTCGGACCGTAGAGCATTTCGCGCTCATGGCGGTCCGTGATGCGCAGCATTTCCTTGCCATAATCGTCGTAGCGGCCGGATTCGCGCCACAGTTCGGCCGGCTGGATGGTCGGCATCAGCACTTCCTGCGCGCCGGAGGCGTCCTGCTCCTCGCGCACGATCTGGCTGATCTTTTGCAGCACGCGCCAGCCGGCGGGCAGCCAGGCATAGATGCCGGCCGAGGTCTGGCGCACCAGCCCGGCCCGCAGCATGAGCCTGTGGGAGGCGATCTGCGCCTCATTGGGCGTTTCCTTGAGCGTCGGCACGAAACTGCGGGAGAGGCGCATCGGAATCCCTGGGTCAGGTCAATGAATGAGGTGCCCGCTATAGAGCGGATTGGCCGCTTCTGAAACCGCCAAGCGGTGGGAGAGTGTCACCAGCTTTTACGTAGCCCGACAGAAATAGGTAAGAATAGATGCCACAATAGTTGGCATAACCGTTGTTTTATGACCGATAGTCGGCAACGATGCTGCGTTGCACAACAAGATTACGAAAGAAAATCACCCGAATGTGACGAAATTTGGACGGAATCACGTGACTCCAACCGACTTGTAGGTTAACAAACGCGCGACTGAAACCGCAGGGGGACGGTCAGGTTTGGGGAGGAAACGCTAGCACGCAGGATGATGCGCGAGGTCTTTGACCGGGGCGCAAACTCCTGAACGTGGTAGAGGATTGAGCGCCTCATCAGCCGCCGCTGATGGGGCGTTCTTCATTTCTGGCCCTGTTACTTGCCGCCCAAGTATTGGCTCTCCACACATCAATAACGTTCAATATGCGCTCCGGTTTCATGCCCGACGCGTGAGGTGGAGCGCGAAGTCGTCCCGTCAGAGTCGCCCCGTCTGAGTCCCCCCGCCTATTTCGCGGGGTCGTAGGTCATGAAACCGTCGCGGAAGCTCAGTAAATCGCTCTGGATCACCGCCTCGCAGGCACCCCAGACCACCAGCGCCACCAGCGTGGTGATCAGCACCTTGCGCCCCATGCGCGGCTTTTCCGGTGCGCCACGCCAGCCGCTTTTTGCATCTGGGTCGGCAACCGGACGCGTGCCAAGCGGCAGGACGGCGAACAGCGTCACCGCCCAGATGAGCAGATAGAGCACGCCGGCAGTGACGATCTGGTCTTTCATATGGACAGACTAAACCCGGATAAGATGCACATCCACCATCGGCCGCTTCTGCAAGCGCCGGCCGAGCGAACGCCGGAGCGCGGCGCGGGTGGCTTCTGAGAGTGCCTCGTCGTCACGGCGGATCTTGCCGGGCAGTTCGCTTATGATGAAAGCAAGATCAGACGCCGCCTTCTTGGTCTCGGGATCGTCCGGTTCCAGCAATCCGGGGGCAGAGATGCGGGGCGTGCCGCAGAGCTTGCCGGTCTCATCGACCGCCAGCGATGCCACCACCACGCCGTTGAACAGCATGCGCCGGCGTGCGGCCATCACCCCGCCATCGAGCGGGACCAGGCGGTTGCCATCGACCGCCCAGCGGCCGATCGGCGCGCTGTCGATCACATCGACGCGGCCAGGCGCGATCTGCACAATATCGCCATCCTCGATGACAATCGGCTGCGATCCGGCCACGCGCGCCAGCTCGGCATGGGCAGTGAGGTGGCGCCATTCGCCATGCACCGGGATGGAGTGGGTCGGACGCACCAGCGCATACATGCGGCGCAACTCGTCGCGCGCCGGGTGGCCGGAGACATGGACCATATGGTCCTTCTCGGTCATCACCCGCACGCCGCGCCGCGCCAGGTTTTCCTGCATGGCGTGGATGGAGCGCTCATTGCCGGGAATGACGCGGCTGGAGAAGATCACCGTATCGCCCTCGCCCAGCACCACATTCGGATGCTGGTCGGCGGCAATCTTGGCCAGCGCCGAGCGCGGCTCGCCCTGGCTGCCGGTGCAGATGATCAGCAGATTCTCGTCCGGGATGGAGCCGATATCGTCCTCGGGGACGAATTGCGGAATGCCCTTGAGATAGCCGCAGGCGCGTGCCGTCTCGTCGAGGTTCCGCAGGGATCGCCCGACCAGCGCGGCGCTGCGCCCGGCAGCCCCTGCTGCCAGCGCGATGCTCTCGACGCGGGCGACATTGCTGGCGAAGCAGGTGACGGCAACCCGGCCGGGGATGGTCTTGATCAGCGCGGCCAGATTGCGCCGCACCTCGGATTCCGACCCGGAATGGCCTTCCACCGTCGCATTGGTGGAATCGCAGATCATGGCGAGCACGCCCTCATCGCCGAGCGCGCGCAAAGCGTCCTCATCGGTGGGCGGGCCGACCAGCGGATGCGGGTCCAGCTTCCAGTCGCCGGAATGGAAGATCGTGCCATGCACCGTGCGGATGGCCAGCGACTGCGCTTCCGGCAGGGAATGGGCCATGTTGATGTATTGCAGGTCGAACGGCCCGACCGTGAAGCGCCCGCCCATCGGATGCACAATGACGCGCACCTCGTTGAGCAGCCCCGCCTCGGCCAGCTTCCGCCGCAGCACCGCCGCCGTATAAGGCGTCGCATAGACCGGGCATTTCAGATGCCGCCACAGCCAGGCAACCGCGCCGAGATGGTCCTCATGCGAATGGGTGAGCACGAGCCCGACCAGCTCCTTGCGCCGCTCGGCGATGAAGGTGGGGTCCGGCATCATCACATCGACTTCCGGCTGATCGGAGCCGCCAAAGCCGATGCCGCAATCGACAGCGAGCCATTTGCCGTTGCAGCGGTACAGATTGAGATTCATGCCGATCTCGCCCGTCCCGCCCAATGGCAGGAAAGCGAGGTCGCCGGAGATGGCGTCCATTAGGCGGTGGCGTCCATCAAATGTGGGTCGTCCATTACTCTTCTTCGATCCGTGAATTTGTTACTGGTGATGTAGGGATCGGGTTGCGTGATGCCAACAGGCGAAGTCCATCGAGGGTCAGGTCTGCGTCAATGCGCTCGATCATCTCGGTGCCCTCGCCGATCAGCGGCGCCAGCCCGCCAGTCGCCACAACCTTGAGCGGATCGGGAAATTCGGCGCGGATTCGTGTCACCAACCCCTCGATCATGCCGACATATCCCCAATAGATGCCGGACTGCATGGCAGCGATGGTGTCCTTGCCGACCACCACATGCGGGCGCCCGATACCAATGCGCGGCAGACGGGCAGCCGCGCGGTGCAACGCCTCGATGGAGAGGTTCACGCCGGGACAGATGGCGCCGCCGAGGTAATTGCCCTCGCCATCCACCACGTCGAAGGTGGTGGCGGTGCCGAAATCGATGACAATCAGCGGCCCCTTGTAGCGCTGATGAGCTGCCAGCGCGTTGAGCAAGCGGTCAGCGCCCACCTCCTCCTGCCGGTCCACCTTGATCTCGAAGCCCCAGTCCAGCCGCGACCGGGCAATCAGCGGCTCAACCTTGAACCAGACGCGGCAGAGGCGGCGCAGATTGTAGAGCGCGGCCGGCACCACCGTGCCAATGACCGCACTCTTCACCTGGCTGGCCTTGATGCCGCTGTGCTGGAGCAGGGTCAGCAGCCAGACCGCGTATTCGTCCGAGGTGCGTTGCGGATCGGTGGCAATGCGGAAATTGCCAACCCATTTCCGCCCGTCATGCACGGCGAAGACGATGTTGGTATTGCCCGCGTCGATCACGAGTTCCATGTCAGGCCCCTGTTCCGAGCAGGATTTCACCAGTCGCGAGGCTGCGCGGACCGCCCTCGGTGCGCAGCAGCAAATTTCCGTCCGGGGTGATACCGTCATACGCACCGGTGACGATATCAGCACCGAGCGCGATGCGCAGCGTTTCCCCGTGCAGGTGGGCGCGGGCGCGCCATGCCTCGATCAGCGCCGCGCCACCCTGATCGTCGCGCTCCAGCCAGTCCGCCAGATGGGCCAGCAGACTGGAGGCAAACTTTTCCGGCGAGGGCGGCACGGTGTGGCGGGAAAGCGCCACAGTCGGACGGCCTGGTATCTCCGGCGCTGCGGCGAGATTGGCGCCCATGCCGATCGCCAGCCAGTCGATCGCGGCCCCGGTCTCCTTGGCGCCCCCTATGGCAGCATCAATCAGGATACCGGCGAGCTTGGCGCCGTCCAGCAATACGTCATTGGGCCATTTCAGCCGCGCATGCGACGGGCCAGGCAGGAATTCATCCACCGTCTCGGCGACCGCCACGCCGGCCAGCAGGGCAAAGCGACCGGCTTGTGCGGCCGGAATGGCCGGGCGGAGCAGGATGGAGAGATTAAGATTGCCCTCGGGGGCGACCCATTCCCGCCCGCGGCTGCCGCGCCCTTGGGTCTGACGGAGCGCGAGCACAGCGAGGCCAGCCGCCTCCCCCGCTCCGGCCCGCGCGCGAATGAGATCGGCCGTGGAGGGCAACGTCTCATGCACCTCAAGCCGCCAGGGCGGCAGGAGCTGAAATGTGGAGCGCCGGCTTCCGCCGGCGCTGCCAGTCTCCGTCAATGCGGTGTCCCTATGCAGAACAAGGCTGGGTCAGAACAGGGACTTCGCGGCGTTATGCGCCGCCGCCACGAAGGGGCCTGGGACGGCGAAGAACACCAGGGTGAAGATGCCAGCCGCCGCCGCCACGAAAGACAGCGAGGGCGCCCGACGGTCAAAGATCGCTTCGGACCCGGCCGGAACCGTGTCGAAGAACACCACTTTCAGCACGCGCAGATAGTAGAAGGCACCAATCACGCTGGTGAGCACACCGAGAACGGCGAGCGTCCACAGCCCCGATTGAACCGCGGCGAGGAAGACATAGAGCTTGCCGAAGAAACCGGCGAGCGGCGGGATGCCGGCCATGCTGAACATGAAAATGGCAAAGCCCAGCGCCAGCGCCGGATCGGCCTTACCGAGCCCCGCGAGGTCGGAAATCTTCTCGACCGCCAGACCCTTTTTGCGCATGGCGATGATGCAGGCGAAAGCGCCGGCCGACATGAACACATAGGTGATCATATAGACCAGCACGCCACGAATACCGTCCTGCGATCCGGCGGCGAGGCCGATCAGGGCGAAGCCCATATGGCCAATCGAGGAATAAGCCATCAGGCGCTTGATATTGGTCTGCCCGATCGCGGCCAGCGCGCCGAGCAGCATCGAGGCGATGGAGATCAACACGATGAGTTGCTGCCACTGGCCGATCAGATGGCCGAACGGCCCGACGAGGACGCGCAGCAGCAGCGCCACGGCGGCCACTTTCGGCGCTGTGCCGAGGAAGGCGGTGACCGAGGTCGGTGCGCCTTCATAGACATCCGGCGTCCACATATGGAACGGCACGGCGGAGAGCTTGAAGGCCAGTGCCGCGACCACGAACACCACGCCGATAACGGCACCCGTCGAGGCCTTGGCCGGATCGGCCAGCGCCTGGGCAATGCCGGCGAACTGCATCGTGCCGGTAAAGCCATAGACCAGCGACATGCCATAGAGCAGCAGGCCGGAAGCCAGCGCGCCGAGCACGAAATACTTCAACCCGGCTTCGGAGGAGCGCAGATTGTCACGCGCGAAGGCCGCCAGCACATAGATCGACAGCGATTGCAGCTCGAGGCCGAGATACAGCGTCATCATATTGGTGGCCGAGACCATCACCATCATGCCGGTGACGGCGAACAGGATCAGCACCGGAAATTCGAACCGGCCAAATCCCTCCCGCTCATTGAAGTCCAGGCTGAGAATGGCCGCGAAAGCCGCGCCCACCAGGATCAGCAGCTTGGCAAAGCGGGCAAAGGCATCGACGGTGAAAGTGCCGTGATAGGCGGTGCCGGTCGCGGAGCCGAGCACCAGGGCGGCGGCC
>CANJOG010000117.1 GCA_947475475.1 Acetobacteraceae bacterium | reverse complement strand
GCTCACGGTCCAGGTATTGGCCGTGAATGCATTGGCGATGTTCGGGCCGTACCCTGGCGTGTTGAAGCCAGAGGCATTTAGGCTGTCGCCGTCCCGAAATATGTCAAAGTTCGTGACAGATGTGATGTTGTTCACGCCGGTATCGAAGACGAAGGACCCGCTGAACGTCAGAACGCTCGCAAATCCCTGAGGGAACCCTCCCACGCCGGGGGCAACGTTGAAGGTGGCGCTGACATTGTGCAGGTCGTAGGCAATTTCCATCGCCTGCGCGCCGGGCGCTATCGCCACCACGCCCGTGCACACGACCGCAATAGCGGCCAAAATCGGCTTGAACGACTTGAATTAATCCTTAGTGGAAACGTTTAGAGAATGGAATGTCACCAGTGAGCGACTATGTCGCTCAACGCAAGTGAAGTTCCGCGCTCCCGGCGGTTCGTGTCGACGCAAGGGATTTCAGGCATGGGCGCGCGGTGACGCCGATGAAATCCGATGTCGCTGCGTGGCATCGAATGAGGCGGCCGAGGGAAGAAGCCGCCCCCTAACGCAAGCCGGATTTGAGCGGTCACGTCAGGCCATAGCGCCTCAGTCGTGGAACGCGCGGCGGGCAGCGATTGGTGGGGACGGGGTAGGACGGTCCGAAACGGCCGCGCCCGGAAAGGGCTCCGGCCACCGAAGCGAATTGGCAAAAATGAAAATTTGGCGCGCCCGGAAAGACTCGAACTTCCAACCCCCAGATTCGTAGTCTGGTGCTCTATCCAATTGAGCTACGGGCGCAACCGAGGACGGGGATTTAGCCCAAGGCGGCGGAGGGGGCAAGCCCGACCTCCGCCTCACAGGCACCGCCAAAAGCATGGCAGGTTAGCGTAGACTATCAGCCCCCGAGCTTGTCCAGCTCGCGCAGCACCGCCTCGCCCATCACCGAGGTGCCGACGCGCGCGGTGCCGGCCTCCATGATGTCCGCGGTGCGCAGGCCGCTGGCCAGCACGCGCGTGACGGATTGCTCGATCAGCAGCGCCTCATCAGCAAGATCGAAGGAGTAGCGCAGCAGCATCGCAAAGCTGAGAATCTGCGCCAGCGGATTAGCGATGCCCTTGCCTGCGATATCCGGCGCGCTGCCATGGATCGGCTCATACAGCGCCGGGCGGCGGCCGAATTCATCCGTCGCACCGAGCGTGGCCGAGGGCAGCATGCCGAGGCTGCCGGTGAGCATGGAAGCGAGATCGGAGAGCAGGTCACCGAACAGATTGGTCGTCACAATCACGTCGAACTGGCGCGGATTGCGCACCAGCTGCATGGCGCAGTTATCGGCATACATGTGCGTGAGCTCAACATCGGGATATTCGCGCTTGTGCAGCTCAGTCATCACCTGGCGCCAGAGCAGGCCGCTCTCCATCACATTGGCCTTCTCGGAACTACACACCTTGTTCTGCCGCTTGCGCGCCAGCTCGAAAGCGACGCGGCCGACGCGTTCGATTTCATGCGTGGTGTAGACTTCGGTGTTGACGCCACGGCGCTCACCATTGGCCAGCGTCTCGATGCCACGCGGTTCGCCGAAATAGATGCCACCGGTGCTCTCACGCACGATCATGATATCAAGGCCACGCACGACATCCGGCTTCAGCGTGCTAGCCGAGACCAACGGATCGAGCACGGTGGCCGGGCGCAGATTGGCGAACAAGCCGAGTTCCTTGCGCAGGCCGAGAATCGCCTGCTCCGGGCGGGTATCAAAGCCGAGATTGTCCCACTTGGGACCACCGACGGAGCCGAACAGCACCGCATCGGCCGCGCGCGCCTTGGCGATGACTTCCGGCGTGATGGCGACACCGCGCGCATCGATCGAAGCGCCACCGACCAGATCCTCGGTGATGTCGAAACGCACCGCGCGGCGGCGATCCAGCCAGTCGATCACGCGGCCAACTTCGCGCACCACTTCGGGGCCGATGCCGTCACCCGGCAGAACGAGAAGGCTCTTATTGGAGGCCATGATGTTCCCCTCAGATAGAAATGGAGGGAAGCCAGGCCTGCGCGGCCTTCTGCTTCGTCTCATAGGTGCCGATCGAGGCTTCGTGCTGCAAAGTCTGGCCGATATCGTCGAGACCTTCGAGCAGCAGGCGCTTGCGCAGCGGATCTACCTCGAAATGGATTTCCTCGCCATTCGGCCGGATCACGACCTGGCGCGCGAGATCGACGGAAATGCGCGCATTGCCACCCATCGCCGCATCGCCCATCAGCGCATCGCAAATCTCGCGCGGCAGCCGGATCGGGAGGATTCCGTTCTTCATCGAGTTGTTGAAGAAGATATCGGCAAAGCTCGGCGCGATCACACAACGGATACCGAAATCGGCCAGCGCCCAGGGCGCATGCTCGCGCGAGGAGCCGCAGCCAAAATTCTCATGCGCGATGATCATCTCGGCGCGGCGATACGGCTCACGGTTCAGCACGAAATCCGGCTCTTCGCTGCCATCGGGGCGGTAACGCACCGGATCGAACAGGAACTTGCCAAGCCCGGTGCGCTTGATCGTCTTGAGAAAACGCGCCGGAATAATCAGGTCGGTATCGATATTCGCGCGCGGATAAGGCGCGGCAATGCCGGTCAGCGTGGTGAAGGGCGTCATCAAGCGAGCTCCCGCACATCGGTGAAGTATCCGGTCACGGCAGCGGCCGCGGCCATGGCGGGCGAGACCAGATGGGTGCGCCCGCCGGGGCCCTGACGGCCCTCGAAATTACGGTTGGAGGTGCTGGCCGAGCGCTGGCCGGGCTTGAGTCTGTCCGGATTCATCGCCAGGCACATCGAGCAGCCGGGCTCACGCCATTCGAAGCCGGCGTCGAGAAGGATCTGATCCAGCCCCTCCGCCTCGGCCTGCTTTTTCACCAGGCCCGAACCAGGAACCACCAGCGCCTGCACGCCCGAAGCGACCTTGCGGCCTTTGGCGACATCGGCGGCGGCGCGGATATCCTCGATGCGGGCATTGGTGCAACTGCCGATAAAGACAACATCGATGGGAATATCAGTCAGCTTCTGGCCGGGCTTGAGGTCCATATAGTCGAGCATGCGCTGCATGCTGACACGCGCGGACGGATCGGCGAGATCGGCGGGATTCGGAACAATGCCCGTCACCGGCAGTACTGCCTCGGGATTGGTGCCCCAGGTGACCATCGGCGCGATCGACGCCGCGTCGAGTTCGACAGTGATGTCGTAATGGGCACCGGAATCGGTCGGCAGGGTCCGCCAATAGGCCACCGCGGCATCGAAATCGGCGCCCTTCGGCGCGAAGTGCCGGCCCTCGATATAAGCGTAGGTTTTCTCATCCGGCGCAATCAGCCCGGCGCGCGCGCCCGCCTCGATGGACATGTTGCAGAGCGTCAGCCGCCCAGCCATGTCGAGCGCCGTGATCGCCTCGCCCGCATATTCCATCACACTGCCGGTGCCGCCGGCGGTGCCGATCTTGCCGATGATGGCAAGCGCGATGTCCTTTGCCGTCACTCCGGGGCCAACCTGCCCGTCCACCCGGATCAACATGTTCTTCGCCGGCTTTTGCAGCAACGTCTGCGTCGCCAGCACATGCTCGACCTCGGAGGTGCCGATGCCGAAAGCTAGCGCGCCGAGCGCGCCATGGGTGGACGTGTGGGAATCGCCGCAGACAATGGTCATGCCCGGCAGCGAAAAGCCAAGTTCCGGCCCCACGATATGCACAATACCCTGGCGGTCATCGAGCACCGGAATATAGGGCACGCCGAATGCCGCCACATTCTGCTCCAGCGTCTCGCACTGGATGCGGCTTTCGTCTTCAGCAATGCCGGCGCGGCGATCGGTGGTGGGGATATTGTGATCCACCACCGCAAGCGTCGCATCCGGACGGCGTACAGGACGACCCGCCAGACGCAGACCCTCGAAGGCCTGCGGGCTGGTCACCTCATGGACGAGATGCCGGTCGATGTAGAGAACGCAGGTGCCATCGGGAAGCGTTTCAACAACGTGGCTGTCCCAGATCTTGTCGAACAGCGTACGCGGCTTGCCCTCGGACATCTTCGATCTCCTTATTTAGTCTCTGTATCAGCGCACTGGCCGGGCTTCAGGTGTAGCCCGGCCAGTGGACGCCAATTACTCCGCGGCGGGAGCGGCCGGTGCAGCCGGGGCTGCCGGAGCGGCAACAACCGTCTCACGGGCGCGCTCGGCGATGCGGGCGGACTTGCCGCTGCGGCCACGCAGATAATACAGCTTCGCGCGACGCACATCGCCACGACGGACGACGATGATCTCGGCGATGGTCGGCGCATAGAGCGGGAACACGCGCTCCACGCCTTCGCCATAGCTGATCTTGCGCACGGTGAAGTTACTGTTCAGGCCCTTGTTGGAGCGCGCAATGCACACGCCTTCATAGGCCTGCAGGCGGGAGCGTTCGCCTTCCACAACCTTCACCATCACCCGCAGCGTATCGCCAGCTGCGAAATCGGGCACCGCGCGATCGGCGGTCAGGCGGGCAATCTGCTCCGCCTCGTATTGCTGGATGATGTTCATGCTCGTGGTCCTTTCCTGAATGCGATTAGGACGATCCAACCCGGCTTGCAACGAAGGCGGGTCTGGAGTCCTGAGTTCTGGTCGTCTGTTGATGCGCCGCCCAAAGATCGGGACGGCGCGCACGGGTGATTTCCTCGGCCTGGGCGCGGCGCCAGGCAGCGATGGCAGCATGATTGCCGGAGAGCAGAACGTCCGGAACCTCACGCCCGCACCAATCGGCGGGGCGCGTGTAATGCGGATATTCCAGCAGGCCGGCGGAGAAGCTTTCCTCATCGGCGCTGGCAGCCGCCCCCATCACGCCGGGCAGCAGCCGCACGCAGGCATCGAGCAGCACCATCGCGGCGAGTTCCCCGCCGGACAGCACATAATCCCCGATGCTGATCTCCTCGGCCCCGCGCGCCTCGATGACGCGTTGGTCGATCCCCTCGTAGCGGCCGCAGAGCAGGATAACACCCGCCCCCTCGGCAAAACGGCGCGCATCGGACTGGGCAAAAGGCCGTCCGCGCGGCGTGAGGGCCACCAAAGGCCGCCCATCCGCAACGCCGCCAATCGCCGCATCCACCACATCCGGCCGCAGCACCATACCCGCGCCGCCACCGAAAGGCGTGTCATCCACGCTGCGATGCTTGTCGGTCGCGGCATCACGAATATCGCGCGCCTCTATCGACCAGATGCCGCGTTCCAAAGCGCGCCCGGCCAATGACTGGCCCAGCGTTCCGGGGAACATTTCCGGAAAGAGCGTGAGGATGGTGGCGCGGAAGCCGCTCATTCAGCCGCCTCCCCATCATCATCTTCCTCATCCTTCCCAGTATCAGCCGCGAGGATTTCCTCCGGCGGCACCACCGTCACGAAGCCGCCCGCCACATCCACCACCGGCACCGCGGCGCGGGTGAAGGGGATGATGGCGCCGCCCTCGATCTCGATGCTGGCGCCAGCGCCATAGTCATGCACCGCCGCGATCCGCCCGATCTCCGCACCGCTCTCACGCCGCGCTGTCAGGCCGACGAGATCGGAGATGTAGAACTCCTCCTCCTCGGCTTCCGGCAGGCGATCACGGTCGACATAGAGGCGGATATTGGTGAGCTTCGCCGCCGCGTCACGATCGGCGATCTTGCCGCCTTCCGCATCGCGCAACTCGGCCACACCGCCCTCACCCGCCAAAGCCCCGCGCCACGCGAGACTCCAGCGCCGTCCCTTGTCGTCAAGGAGCGGGGAATAGGCGGCCAGGTCCTCCGGCGTCTCGGTATAGCTGTGCACATGCACCAGCCCCCGCACGCCATGCGGCCTGCCCACCACGCCCATCAGGATGCGGTTATCGGGCACCGACTACTCAGATCAAGCGCCGGCGGCGGCCTTGGCGCGTTCCTGCGCCTTCTTCTTCGGCAAGGACTGCTTCGGCTGCTCCTTGTATTCGACCTTCGGCGCCAGGCCGGCATTGCCGAGGAAGCGGGCAACGCGATCGGTCGCCACGGCGCCTTCGCTCAGCCAATGGGTGATGCGCTCACCGACGAGACGGATACGATCCGCATGGTCGGACGGCAGCATCGGGTTGTAGCTGCCCAGACGCTCGATGAAGCGGCCATCGCGCGGCGAACGGCTGTCGGCCACCACGATGTGGTAGTAGGGGCGCTTCTTGGCGCCGGCGCGGGCGAGGCGAATCTTAAGTCCCATAAGCGGTTTCTCCTTGAGAAGTCTGAGATGTCGATAAGTTAGCGAAAACGCTGGGGCGGACCGCCAGAGCGGGCCCCGGTCTGGCCGGCTCCAGGCATCAATGCGGACAGACCGTGCCGCATGAGACCCTTCTGGCCGAGTTTGTTCATCCGCTTCATCATTCCGGAAATTTCCTCGAACTGCTTGAGCAGCCGGTTCACTTCCTGGACCGTGGTGCCGGAACCCGCGGCGATGCGCTTCTTCCGGCTGGCCTTGATGAGGTCGGGGTCACGCTTTTCTTTCGCCGTCATGGACGAAATAATCGCCGCCTGACGCCCGAGAATCTTGGTATCGAGATTGGCGCCCTCGATCTGCTGCTTCAGCTTGCCTACGCCAGGCAACATGCCGAGCAGGCCGGAGAGGCTGCCCATC
>CANJOG010000116.1 GCA_947475475.1 Acetobacteraceae bacterium | reverse complement strand
TATGCGCCGTTCCTTTCTGCTCAGCCTGATGGCCGCCCTGCTGGCCGCCCCCCTGCTTGCCGCCATGCCGCCGGGCATGGGAAGCGCCTTCGCCCAGGGCGGGCCAATCTCCGAGCCAACCAGCCCGCAGCCGCAACTGCCCCGCGAGAAGCTCACCATCGCCACCCGCGACGGCAAGCGCCACGATTTCCAGGTCGAGATGGCGCTGACGCCGCAGCAGCAGACCGTCGGCCTGATGTTCCGCACCGAAGTCCCCGCCGATAGCGGCATGCTGTTCGACTGGGGCTCCGAGCGGCAGGCGCAGATGTGGATGAAGAACACGCTGATCCCGCTGGACATGCTCTTCATCGCCGCCGACGGCACCATCCGCTCGATCGCCGAGAACACCGTCCCGCGCAGCCTGGCCAATATCGACGCCCGCTTCCCGGTCCGCGGCACGCTCGAACTCGCCGCCGGCGCCACCGCGAAGCTGAACATCCGTGTCGGCGACAAGGTGGAGAACCGGATTTTCACGCCCGCAAAGTAGACCGCCCCTCCTACGCCTATCCGCGATGCTACCAAGGCGGCTTGCCTCGGCGAGCCGCAGCACCTAGCTTCCGGCCGGTTTCGGATCACAGGGTCTCGGGGCGTGGCGCAGCCTGGTAGCGCGCGTGTTTTGGGTACACGAGGCCGCCGGTTCGAGTCCGGCCGCCCCGACCACTGATGAGACGACCGGCTATGACGGACTTCGACTGACCACCGCCTGAGCAGAGGGCCGAGGATGCGCGCACGGATCTACCAGACCCCGAAGAACGCCATGCAGTCAGGTGCCGCCCGCACCGCGGACTGGGTGCTCGAATACGCCCCCAACGCCCCCCAGCGCGCCGACCGCCTGATGGGCTGGATCGGCAGCACGGACACCCAGCGCCAGGTCGTCCTCCGCTTCGAGTCGCGCGAGGAAGCCATCGGCTACGCCGAGCGCAACGGCATCGACTTCGACCTCGAACTGCCGCGCCCGAAGAAATTCCGACCGAAAAACTACTCCGACAATTTCCGCTTCGGCCGCACCGAAAACTGGACGCACTGACCTCGCCGAACGCAGTTGTGCGACTCGGGCTCAGCGCCCTTAGCTCAGTAGGATAGAGCAACAGCCTTCTAAGCTGTGGGTCGGTGGTTCGAATCCACCAGGGCGCGCCAGCCTTAGTTTTCTTTGGGACGGCATGGCTGGCGGTGGCGAATTGGCGACTGCTCAACGCCGGTCCGATTGAAATTTTCCATATATATCAGTATTTTTTGTTGATACTTTTTAATGTATAAGTCGGAGAGATGATTTTTTAATCGCAGGAAACTTTTCGTTGTCCTGCAAACACTCTTTTCGAGGAAACATCGTTTCTTGTGAGAGCAGAAAGAAACTTTAGACGCAATCGAGTTCACGACCCGAATTCGGTTGATCCGCAGCCTTGAGTATGCCCAACATCCCGGCAAGGCGGTCATTCAGGCCGCAAGTGGCGGAAATCCGTCCAAAAAATAGCGATGGGAGGTCACAATGAACTTCGTCCGTGCCCCACTCACAACCGCCGCACTTGGATCGCTGCTCATCGGATTGGCGGCTCCTGCCCATGCCGCGGTTCTGCCAACGATCACTGACTCGCTCAGTTGGTCCATAAACAACGCCGCCACCAGTTCCCAGGGTAACGGCCCGTCGACCAGTCCTTACATGGACCAGAAGGCGGTAACGAACATATCCCCGGCACCACCGGCCGGGGCTGGCGCGCTGGCCGGCGGCGATCCGGGGAGTGGCCGCTTTCTCGTCGGCTCGGGCGGTGCCGAGAACTTTTACGCGCACGGCTCCGTCACTTACGAAACAACCTACACCAGCACGTTCAACGTCCCGACCATCATCAACATGAACTACCATATCAATCGGGGCTTTATGGAGGTTGCCGTTGATAGCCAATCCCTTGGCACCGCGAGTGCGGCGATCACAGCACTCATCGCGGTAAACTCTATCACGATGGCCGGCGCCGGGGTGACGCTTGGGCTGACAGGACCGTTCGCGTCGGCGACACTGAACAAGAATGGCTTGCTCGGCCCTCCCAATAACAATGTCACTTATAGCACGCACGCCGGGTACGGCTATTTCACCTGGGATGCGATCGACGGGGTCATTCCGATCAGCGTCCTGCCCAATGCGACCATCACGGTGGACTACACGATGGCAACCACTGCATCCGGGACACATCCGTTGACGAACGGGTGCTTTGGTCACTCAGGGCAGTTTTGCGGCAGCAATCATGCATTTGGCTGGATCGGCGATCCCGTCAGTTTCGATGCACCGAGCGTCGATTTGAGCGGCCTCTCGCCCTTGTTGAGCTTCTCGACGTCGAGTTCAATTCCCGAACCTGTCTCTGCAACACTCTTGTTCGTGAGTATCGCAGGGCTCAACCTCGCGCGTCGGCGCCGCCAGCGCGCATCGGTGGAGACTGGAATTCCAGCGGGTTGACGTCTGGAGCAGCCGCGATGGTGAGAACGATGGTGGGCTGAAGCCCACCATCCGAATTCATGCCGGCCGGGTCGGCGCAGCGCCGGCTCCGCCTGCCCTTTCACGATCGCAGCCGCCTCGTGCAAGGAGTCGATCAACACGCGGCCGAAGTAGTGTCCTCGTTAGCCGCGCTACTTACTGCCCCCACCCCACACTCCGCAAAAACCCCCGCGACGCATCGTGCAGCAGCGTCGCCCGCTCCAGCGCCGGCAGCGCCGCCAATTCGCCGCCCATCGGCACTTCCACGCTCACATCCAGATCGCGCGGCAATTGCGCCATGATCGCGGCCAGATCGAGCCCGCCCATTCCCGGCGGCAGCCGCCCGCCACGCGCCTCGCCCGGCAGATCCTCCGGCGAGGCAACCGGCGCGTCGCACAACTGCATTTGCGCCAGCAGGCCGCGCTCCGCCTGGCCGATCAGCGCCGGATCGGAGCCGGCGCGGGAGAAATGCAGGCAATCGATCAGCAGCCGCGCATTAGGCTGCCCGGAGCCACGCACAATCGCCAGCCCCTCCTCGATGGTGCGCACCTGGCTGTAGAGCATGAATTCCAGATCGATCGTCAGGCCGTAGGGTGCCGCGATCTCGCACAGCCGCGCATAGGTATCGGTGAGCCGCGCATGATCCGGGTCCTGCCCGACGGCGACGAAACTCCGCGCGCCAAGAAACTGCGCCGCCGCGAAAAGCGGCTCATGCGCCGCCGGATCGCTCTCCGGCCGCAGCGGGATGGAGGTCACGTCGGAGAGGATCAGGCCGGTATCGGCCAGCGCCGCCCGCGCCTCGCGTGCCATGGCCGTATCACCGCGAATTGGGAATTGCGGCGCACCGGGGCGGCTCGGATTGAGGGTAAAATTGACCGCATCGAACCCCGCCGCCGCTGCGCAGACCACCAGTTCGGGCGGGGTGAGATCGAAAAACCCGATATGGGCAAGCGAGAGTGCCGGCATTGCCAACTCCAGTCTCTTGGAAGGGACGATTCATCAGGTGATACGCGGCTTCAGTTCAGCCCCTTCCCGCCCCTATCGCAAGCACGCGCCAACGATCCGGCTCATATTGGGTAGAAGTACCGCATTGCGGACCACACGCGGCGGAGCGCAAATGGCGTTCTGATGCCATGGTTTGTTCAATATCGTCTGGAACACATCGACCGGATCGGGAGATTTCCCAGTCCGGAAGCAGCCATTGAGGCTGCCTGTCTCCTGATGGATGATGGGGTCGACGTCTATGGTATCGGCACCGGCGACCTCAGCGATTCAGTCGCCAGCGCCGAGATTGCCAAGATCTATTCCCTGTGGTCGCGCGCCAAACGTCCCTCCACCTGACCTGCCACGCTCGTCCGCGCGGCTGATCCGCCATCGCGCCGTCCATCACCTGTTCACCTCCTCTTAGGTCTCCTGCGTCACGATGGGCCCGGTCGCAGCGCTGGCAGGAGTAGGACTTGGACATCACCGAAAAGCCTTACGCCCAGGCCGCGCTCGCGGGGATGATCCGCGCCATCTTGCGTGAGGAGATCGCCGCCCCGCTGGCCGATCTGCGCCGCTTCGTCGATCGCCGCTTCGCCGAGCTGAGCAACGAGGTGCATGGCACCGCCCAGTTGCTCGATTTCAGTGAATCGAACCTCTCCAGCCAGCTCGCCCGCATCCACGACCAGGTCGCCACCGTCATCGCCGCGCCGAGCCAGGAGGCGCGCAATAGCGGAATGGAACTGGAAGCGGTCGTACAGGTCACGGAAACCGCCGCCAATCAGATCATGGAAGCCGCCGAGGCCATTGCCGACTGGCTGCGGGATGGCGCGCGCGATGCCACCGGCATCGCCGCGGTTGCCGACCGGATCAATGCCATATTCGAGGCATGCAGCTTCCAGGACCTCACCAGCCAGCGCATCCGCCGCGCCATTTCCCACCTCCAGCAGGTCGATACGATGCTGGCCGGCCTCAGCCCCAAGGCGCCAAACACAGCCAACGAGCCCGGGGGCACCAAGCCCGGGGGCACCAAGGCCGGGGGCACCAAGGCGGGAACCACGGAGCCCAACTCAACCGCACCCGGCATCATGCCGGTGGGCGGCACGGGCAGTGACCTCGACCAGGCGGCGATCGACGCCATGCTTGCCTGATCGCCCATCGCGCGACACCAGCCGCGCAAGGCTGACCTGATCACTTTGCTCCGCCGCGCGGTCCGACTCGAACCAGTTAAGCTATTCTAAAAATTCATATTTCGGGAGCACCGCCGTCCGATGGAGCAATTCGGCTCGATCGGACGGCAGTGCTCCCGGAAAATCGATCCGGGCATCGGCCAATTGGCATAGTCCGGGGAATTACCTTGCCGCCCGGCGCGTCATTCCTCTACCCGTTCTAGGACCAAAACGGGGTGCGCAGGAGCTGTGCTGGTGCGTCGCGACCAAACAGATCGGAGACCCACGCGCCGCGACCGTGCAGCGGGGGCAGTACATCGCATCGCCCGTCTGGCGATGCTGGCAATCCTGCCGATCATCGCGCTGACAAACCTGCCAGCCGCCGCCGCAAGTTTCACCGCAACGCTGACCGATGATGCAGGGCGCCCGCTCGCCGATGCGGTGGTCACCCTCACCCCGATTGGGCCCAGCCTCTTGCCCACGCCGAACTTGACGCGCGCCACGATCAACCAGACTGGCGAGCAATTTCTGCCCGAAGTCGTGGTGGTTGCCCCAGGCGGCACCGTCACCTTCACCAATGCCGACCGCACCCGCCACCACGTCTATTCCTTCTCCCCGATCCGTCAGTTCGAATTCGTCCAGAATCCTGGCGAGACCTCAGCCCCGGTCAGTTTCGACACACCGGGCATCGCCGCCATCGGCTGCAACATCCATGACGGCATGATCGCCCATGTAGTCGTCACCACCGCCCCCTTCGCGGCGGTAACCGATGCCAAAGGGCGCGTCCGCATCGAGGATGTGCCGGAGGGAAAGTTCACCGCCACAGCCTGGCATCCGCGGCTGCGCCGCTCGGCAGCACCGACCCGCGCTGAGATCACGCTCGGCCCGTCCGGAGCCACCCAGTCCTTCTCGCTCTCCGTCCTCCCTCGCCCGCGCCATTCCCATGACAGTCTTTACTGAGCGCACCCACCCCAAAGGCGGGGGCATCGCCGCATCAATCGCGGGAGCGCCGGCATGAGATTCTGCAGCAAGCTGGCCCTCTTCCTGATCGCCACCCTGGTCGCCATCCAGGCGGCGACCGGATTCGCCACCTATGGGCTCATTCGCTCCGCCCTGATCGATGACGGAATGGGAAGGCTCAACGCAGCCGCCGGACAGTTCACCCGCCAGCTTGCCGAATTGCAGGACCAGATGGCCGCCGGGGTGAAAATTCTCACCCTCGATTTCGCGCTGCGCCAGGCCATTGCCCAGCGCGACGAAGCGACCCTGGTCTCGGCCCTGCGCAACCATGGCCGCCGCGTCGGCGCCGCGCGCATGATGATGCTCGATACTGAGGGCGCGATCGGCGCCGACACCGCTCAGCGCGGCGACAAATCCTTCCCCTTCCCGTCCCTGCTGGACCGCGCCGCAGCCGAAGGTCCGGTCGCCTCGGTCGCCTCGCTCGACGGGCGGCCGGTCTGGCTCGTGATCGTTCCCGTCCTCGCCCCGGTGCCGATCGGCTTTATCGCTGCCGAAGTGCCGCTCGACGACGCCTTGCTGGCGCGGCTGCGCGCACTGTCTGGCCTGCCACAGGAAACCGGTCTGGTCGTCGCCGATGGGCAGCACTGGCGGCTGGCGAGTGGGGCGATCAATTCCGCGCTGCTGGATGCCCTGCCCCCGCCGGCCGACGCAAAATCCACCTCCGCGCCCATCACAGCCTCTGGCCGCACCGGCGAGACCCTTTATGTCTCCACCCCCCTGGCCACCGCCGCCGACAGCGCCCGGGTTGCAGTGGTACTGGATTATCCGCTCTCGGACGCGCTACGCCCGTATCTCGACCTCATCACCATCGTCGTCTTCGGTCTCATCCTGGGCGTCACCGCCGCAGCAGTCGGTGCCTGGCTGATCGCTCGCTCAGTCTCGCGCCCGTTGGAACTGTTGGCCCGGCATACAAGCCGCATCGCAGCCGGCGACTATGCCGCGCCATTG
>CANJOG010000115.1 GCA_947475475.1 Acetobacteraceae bacterium | reverse complement strand
GCGGCGGCGGCGAGGAGGTGTATGGCGAGAAGGGCAGTGTTCATCGCGCGGCTCTATTTTTTGTATGTCGGGATGAAGGAGGCCACTCAGGACCGGTTGAGCGCGGCGCGGCCGGTATAGCGGGTCTGGCAGGCGCCGGCGGTGACGGTCACGTCGAGGGTGCGGCCATCGATTCGCCCGGCCAGGCTGGCGCCACTGGCACTGGCCTGCACGGCGCCGTCTTCGGCGATGCTGGCGACCAGCACCGTGCCCGGCGCATAGGGGAGGACGAAACGGCGGTCGCCAACCATGAGCACGCCCTCGGCCGGGACCGGGCAATTCTCGCCAGCAATGATCTGGGCGCGGCTGCGATAGCTGCCGTCGAATTGTTTCGGCCCGGCCACGGGCATCGGGTCGCCGCCGATCTCCAGGCCGATCCGGGCGCAGCCGGCCAGGGAGAGGGCAAGTGCCGCAAGGCAGAGCAGGTGGCGCGCCGGGAAGAGACGGGTCTGGGTCAAGCGAGGCCTCCGGGTGGAAAGATCGTCCGGAGCATAGGGGCCAAGATCGTTCCGTTCAAACCTTGGCAGTTCTAGTGTCGCGACAGGTCGGAGAAGATTGATCATGCGCAGCCCCAAACAGGCGGGACGGAACCGGAGCACGCGGCTGGAGGTGCTGAGCCCGGTGGAGATGGGCCGCGCCGATGCGCTGGCGCCGTTGCATGGCGCACCGGGCCCCTGGCTGATGGAAAATGCCGGCCGGGCCGTGGCCCGCGCCGTGCGGCGCCATTTCCGGCCGGTGCCAGTACTGGTGCTGTGCGGCCCGGGCAATAATGGCGGCGATGGCTATGTGGTGGCCCGGCTGCTTGCTGAACAGGGCTGGCCGGTGCGGCTGGCGGCGTTCGCACCACCAAGGGTGGGCTCGGATGCCGCTGGTGCTGCTGCGCGCTGGAAGGGACCGGTGCATGATTTCAGCCCCGGAGAGGCCGCCCGCGCTGTCCTGGTGATCGATGCGGTTTATGGCGCAGGCCTGTCGCGCGATCTGGACGGTCTGGCCGCTGACACCCTGGCCGCCGCGCGCCAGGTGGTGGCGGTGGATGTGCCGAGCGGGCTGGATGGCGCGACCGGTGCGGTGCGTGGCTTTGCCCCGCAGGCGGTGCTCACCGTGACCTTCTTCCGGCTCAAGCCGGGGCATCTGGTCTATCCAGGGCGGGGACTCTGCGGTGTGGTGGAACTGGCTGATATCGGCCTGCCGGACTCGGTGCTGCCCGAGATCGGCGTGCGGAGCTGGCGCAATGCGCCGGGCCTGTGGCGCCTGCCGGCGGCCGCGCCGGGCGATCACAAATATGTGCGCGGTCATGTCACTATCCTCGGCGGGGCGGACATGACCGGGGCGGCGCGGCTGGCGGCACTGGCGGCGCGGCATGGCGGGGCCGGGCTGGTAAGCATTCTCGCGCCTCCCGGCGCGGGCGCGGGCTATCGGGCGGGTGAGCCGGGCACGATTGTCAGCGAAGCCAGCCTGGAGAGCGTGCTGGAGGATCGGCGCCGGCAGGTCTTTGTCTGTGGTCCGGGACTCGGGCGCGACGCGGCGCTTTCCGCCATGCCGGTGCTGCTGGAAGCCGGCCGCCGCGTGGTGGCCGATGCCGATGCGCTGACCGCCTTCGCTGGTGCACCCGAAAAGCTGCGCGGGGCGGCGATCCTGACCCCGCATATGGGCGAATTCGCCCGGCTGTTCGGCGCGGAACTGGGCGCCCTGGCCGTGACGGACCGGCTGAGCGCGGCGCGGCGCGCGGCGGCGCTCTGCGGCGCGGTGGTGGTTCTGAAAGGGCCGGACAGCATCATTGCCGCGCCTGACGGGCGGGTGGCGATCAATGATTCGGCGCCGCCATCGCTGGCCACGGCCGGGTCAGGCGATGTGCTGGCCGGGCTGGCCGGCGCGATGCTGGCGCGGGGGCTGGAGGACTGGGAAGCCGCCTGCGCCGCGGTCTGGCTGCATGGGCGGGCGGGGCATCATGCCGGGCCATTTCTGGTCGCTGAGGATCTGCCAGGAGCGATCGGTCCGGCCCTGGACGACGCCCTGAAATCCGGGGGCTGACCCCGCGTCTGGCGCCGCGTCTGGCATGACCTGGCGCGGCGGCTTGCGCCTGGCGGAGCGGGCAGAGGCCTTGCCAGTCCCCTGCGGGTCGCCGCCCTCGGTGCCGCTGCCGCCCTCCTCACCCGGATGGGAATGCGGCGGCATGGCTGGAGCGATGCCAATGGCCGCGCCCAGCCGGGCTGCCGACCCCAGCAACGCCGGCAAAAAGCCGCGCGCGCGGGCAGGGGAGAGGCGCAGCCGGGCGGCGCTGAGTGAGAGCACCAGCGGCACATGGCCGGTGCCGTCATGCACCGGCACCGCCAACGTGATTTCGCCATCCGCGATTTCATCCTGGGCCAGCAGCCAGCCGAGGCCGCGCAAGCGCTTCAGATCGGCGGTGATCCAGGCGGGGTCGGTTCGGGTGGCCGTGGTCAGGCGCGGCAGGCGCTGGCGCAGCACGATGTCGCGGAATTCCGGGCGCGCATAGGCCAGCAACATGCGTGGCGCACCCGCATGAAGGAAACGCCGGGCGCCGAGCTGGGCAAACAGCGGCAGGCGGGGATCGGGGCGGCTCAGCGCGATGGTGCGTGCCGCCAACCCATCCAGACCGTCGAGATAAATCGCCTCGCCACATTCGACGGCCAGCCGGTCCAGATAGGGCTGGGCGATGGAGTCGAGGCTGCCCTGGCTGGCGCTCGCCTCGCCGATTGCCCGCCAGCGTGGGCCGAGCCGCCAAGGGCCGCGGCGCTTGTCCTGCACGGCGAAGTACCGCGCCTGCAAGCCACGCAAGAGGCGCAGCGCGGTGGCGGGGCTGAGCCCGGTTTCGCGCGCCAGATCGCTCAGGCTGGCCGGGGCCAGCCGGGCAAGCGCCTCGATGATGTCCAGCGCGCGGTCGAGGAAGTCGATGCGGGGGGGCTGGGTGTTAGTGGTCATGCGCGCGCCAGTGTGCGGCAACGTGTCGGGCGCGTCCGCCTGGGTGTGAACTTCCGGGCCGGCGAGGGCGCCTGGTGCATTAATGACCGGGTCGGGGTAACCGGGAGGAGTGGACCGGGACGGGGTGGACCGCGACTGATCTGCCGGCATATCCGTCGGCAAATCAGGTCGTCACCTTGCGAAAACCTGCCCACAACTTGCGGTAGTATGGTGCGATTCGGCTATATCCGCGTGGCCCGGAGGCGGTCTGGAGGTCGAATCGTGCATTTTGCCCGGCCGGGCCTCCTTGTAGCCGGGGTGCGGGTGCGCTAAAGCGCGCCGCTCTACGGTCGCGCTGCGGGCGTGGTGAAATTGGCAGACACGCCAGATTTAGGTTCTGGTGGCGCAAGCCGTGGGGGTTCAAGTCCCTCCGCCCGCACCACCGCCGTCAGAGTTGAGGATTTCCGGTCAGATGCAGGTTACCGAAACGCTCTCCGAAGGGCTCAAGCGGGCATACACAGTCGTGGTGTCGGCCTCCGATATCGAGGGGCGCCGCACGGCCAAATTGTCCGATGTGGCCCGCACCCTGAAGATGCCCGGTTTCCGCCCCGGCAAGGTGCCGATGACGGTGGTGAAGCAGCGCTACGCTGGCGCTGTGATGGCCGAAGTGCTGGAGGAGAGCGTCAGCGAGGCGACCCGCCAGGTTCTGAACGATCGTGGCCTGCGCCCGGCGGGCCAGCCCAAGGTCGATCTGGTGAGCGTGCCGGAGATGACCGGCGCGGCTACCGACCTGTCCTTCACGGTCGCGCTGGAATTGCTGCCCGACATCACCATCCCCGATCTGGGCACGATTTCGCTCACCCGCCTGAAGGCCAAGCCGGCCGAGGACGCGGTGGACAAGGCGCTCGACTCGATCGCTACCCGCCAGCGCGACCTCGTCGCGGTGGAAGAGGATCGCGGCGCCGAGAAGGGCGAAGTCCTGACCTCTGATTTCGTCGGCACAATCGATGGCGTCGCCTTCCCGGGCGGTACCGCGACCGACACCCAGCTCGAAGTCGCCGGCTCCGGCTTCATCCCTGGCTTCACCGAGCAGCTCGAAGGCATGAAGGCTGGCGAGAACCGCACCATCGAGGTGACGTTCCCGGCCGATTACGGTTCCAAGGAACTGGCCGGCAAGACCGCCCAGTTCGCGATTACTGCCAAGGCACTGCTGACGCAGGTCAAGCCGGCGATCGATGACGACTTCGCCCGCAAGCTCGGCCTGGAGACGGTCGAGAAGCTGCGCGAGATCGTCTCTGAGCAGATCCAGCGCGAGTACGACCAGCTCTCGCGCCTGAACGTCAAGCGCGCCCTGCTCGATGCGCTCGCCGACCGCGCCGATTTCGGCCCGCCGGAGAGCATGGTCGATGCCGAGTTCGGCCAGATCTGGCAGCGCGTCGAGGCCGACCTCAAGGACGGCAAGGCCGATGACGAGGATAAGGGCAAGGACGAGGCGACGCTGAAGGACGAATACCGCGCCATCGCCATCCGCCGCGTGCGGCTGGGGCTGCTGCTGTCGGAAATCGGCCGCACCAACTCCATCCAGGTGGGCGACGAAGAGCTGACCCGCGCCATGCGGATGGAAGCCGGCCGCTATCCCGGCCAGGAAGCCCAGGTGATCGAGTTCTTCCGCAAGAACCCGCAGGCCATCGAGAGCCTCCGCGGCCCGATCTTCGAGGACAAGGTGGTCGATTTCGTCCTCGAACTCGCCCAGGTCGAGGACAAGGACGTCACGCCGGAAGAGCTGGTTGCCGCTCCGCAGGGTGCCAGCGCCTGATTTTTGCGCGGATCGTGCGGCGGAAAAATTCTTTCGCCGCGCAGCCTGCTGAATTTACGCTTTCTTCGCCCCGATCACCCAGAAATGGGTGGCGGGGCGAAGTCTTTCTGGGCCCCGTTTAGGACCTTACCATCCGTGCCGGCCCCCCTATTTGCAGGGCGGGGGACTGGACGTCCGGGGTGGGCGGCCTATGTTTGTGCCTCTTCTTTCCTGTCGGCGCCTCAGGGGCCGGCTTACGCCAAGGATGCTTGATCGATGAGGGATCGCGACCCCGTTGAGGTCTATGACAATGCGCTGGTGCCCATGGTGGTGGAGCAGACGGCGCGGGGCGAGCGGGCCTATGACATCTATTCCCGCCTGCTGAAGGAACGGATCATCTTCCTGACTGGCCCGGTCTATGATCAGGTCGCCTCGCTGATCTGCGCCCAGCTGTTGTTCCTGGAGAGCGAGAATCCCAACAAGGACATCGCCTTCTACATCAACAGCCCGGGCGGCGTGGTCTCAGCCGGGCTCGCGATTTACGACACCATGCAATACATCCGCGCTCCGGTGAGCACGGTCTGCATCGGCCAGGCGGCCTCCATGGGCAGTCTGCTTCTGGCCGCCGGTGCGAAGGACAAGCGCTACGCTTTGCCGAATGCCCGCGTGATGGTGCATCAGCCCTCGGGCGGCGCGCAGGGCCAGGCGAGCGATATCGCTATCCAGGCGCGCGAGATTTTGACGCTGCGCCGGCGGTTGAACGAGATCTATCTGCGCCATACCGGGCAGCTGCTAGAGGCCATCGAATCGAAGATGGAACGCGACAGCTATATGTCCGCGGACGAGGCGAAGGAATTCGGGCTGGTCGATCTGGTGGTCGAAAACCGGCCGGGCAGCGGCGACGATTCGCGCAGCTGATCCCCTTCCGGGTCCGCTTCGTCGGGCCGGTTATCTCCCAGCCTTGCAGGTGACGCAGGGAAGGGGAGCCGGACCAGGAGTGGGCTTCATGGTTCGTTCCGTGCGGACCATCTATCCGGCTAGGACGGCGCCGCCGCGGCCATGGCGAGCACGGTTCCGGCCAGTTCCAGCCCCGGTTACCCTTGTTTCGCCGCGTGGGTGGGGTCTAGGATACACTGTTATCTCCCCGGCGGCTCCGGGGCAGGAGAGTTCATGACCAAGACCGGCGACTCAAAGAACACGCTCTATTGTTCGTTCTGCGGCAAGTCGCAGCACGAGGTTCGCAAGCTCATCGCCGGGCCGACTGTGTTCATCTGTGACGAATGCGTCGAGCTGTGCATGGATATCATTCGCGAGGAGCATAAGACGCACCTCGTGAAGTCGCGCGACGGCGTGCCGACACCCAAGGAGATATGCAAGGTTCTCGATGACTATGTCATCGGCCAGGACCATGCCAAGCGCGTCCTCTCGGTGGCGGTGCATAACCACTACAAGCGCCTCGCCCATGGGCAGAAGAGCACCGACGTCGAGATTGCGAAGTCCAACATTCTGCTGGTCGGGCCGACAGGCTCGGGCAAGACGCTGCTGGCCCAGACTTTGGCGCGCATCCTCGACGTGCCGTTTACCATGGCGGATGCGACGACACTGACCGAGGCGGGCTATGTCGGCGAGGATGTCGAGAACATCATCCTCAAGCTGCTGCAGGCCGCCGACTACAATGTCGAGCGGGCGCAGCGCGGCATTGTCTATATCGACGAAGTCGACAAGATCAGCCGCAAATCCGACAACCCCTCGATCACCCGCGATGTGAGCGGCGAGGGTGTGCAGCAGGCGCTGCTGAAGATCATGGAAGGCACGGTTGCCTCGGTGCCGCCGCAGGGCGGACGCAAGCATCCGCAGCAGGAATTCCTCCAGGTCGATACGACCAACATC
>CANJOG010000114.1 GCA_947475475.1 Acetobacteraceae bacterium | reverse complement strand
TTGGCGCGTGAGTCCGCAATGCCCTGGGCGAGTGCCAATTGGTCGGCGCGAATTTTCGCCATGGCCGTGTTTTGCCTAGTTCCGGCGCGTGACCATGTAGCGGGCGAGCGCCTTCAACAAATCGGCATTCTCGCCGAAATGATCGAGATGCGCGGCTGCCTGCTCGGCCAGCATGGTGGCATGGGCGCGGGCACGCTCGACACCCAGCACGGAGACGAGAGTCGCCTTGCCGGAGGCCTGGTCCTTACCGGCCGCCTTGCCGAGTTCCTCCGAGGTGGATTCAACGTCGAGAATATCATCGGCAATCTGGAAGGCGGCGCCAATGTCACGGCCGTAGGCGGCGAGCAGATGGCGATGGGCTGCGGGCGCGCGGCCCAGGATGGCGCCGGCCTCGGCGCTGTACTGGATCAGCTTGCCGGTCTTCAACGTCTGCAACCTTGTGATTTCCGGCGGCGACAATGCCTTGTCGGCGGCAAGCATGTCGATCATTTGCCCGCCCACCATGCCGCGCGCGCCGGCGGCGGAAGCGAGTGCGCAGACCAGGTCGGCGCGCACCAGCGGATCGGAATGGGTGTCGTGTTCAGACAGCACTTCGAACGCGCGGCATTGCAGCGCGTCGCCGACCAGGATGGCGGTGGCCTCGTCATAGGCGCGGTGGCAGGTCGGCTTGCCGCGGCGCAGATCGTCATCGTCCATCGCCGGCAAATCGTCATGCACCAGCGAATAGGCGTGCAGCATCTCCACCGAGGCGGCGACGCGGGCGGCACAGGTTGGCGAGACGGAGAACAGCTTGGCGGTTTCCATCACCAGGAAGCCGCGCAGACGCTTGCCACCGCCGAGCGTCGCGTAACGCATGGCTTCGAGCAGCCTTGCCTCGCCGCCTTCGGGCAGCGGCAGCAGCGTGTCGATCGCGCGCTCGACAGCGGCGGCCGACTCGCGCAGCGCGGCGGTCAGGCGGGCATCGCCGGCGGCTTTCTTGCTCACTGCGCGTCCGCCAGGCCGGGCTGGCCGTCGCCGCGATCGACGATGGTCTGCACGCGCTGTTCGGCTTCGCGGAGCTTGGCCTCGCAGAAGGATTTCAGCTTCGCCGCGCGTTCATAGGCGACGATGGCGTCCTCCAGCTTGCGCTGGCCGGATTCCAGGCTGCGGACGATCTTGTCCAGTTCCGCCAGCGCGTCCTCGAAACTGGCAACGCCGAGATCCTCGGCCGTCGGAATGGTCTCGCTCACTGCAACCCCCAAAACCTGAGCACGCAAACTTAAGCCCGTAACATTGCCCGCACATGCGCCGCCGCCGAGGCAGCGAGTGCGGTCAGATCGTAGCCGCCTTCCAGCGTCGAGACGAGACGCCCGCCGCCGATCTCCAGCAGCCGGTCGGTGATCCAGGCGAAATCGCCGGTCTCCAGCCGCAGATCGGCGAGCGGATCGGCCTGGTGGGCGTCAAAACCGGCGGAGACGACGATCAGCTCGGGCCGGAAATCGATCAGTGCGGGCAGCAGGATATTGTCCCAGCCGGCACGGAATTCGCGTGAGCCGGAACCAGGCCGCAGCGGCAGGTTGGCGATATTGCCGGAGACGCCGCGCTCATCCATCGACCCGGTGCCCGGATAGGCCGGGCTTTGGTGGGAAGAGGCGTAGAACAGGGTGGGGTCGGCGGCGAAGGCGTCCTGCGTGCCATTGCCGTGATGCACGTCGAAATCCACCACGGCGACGCGGGCAAGGCCCCATTTCGCGCGGGCGTGCTGGGCGGCGATGGCGGCGTTGTTGAAGAAGCAGAAACCCATCGCCTTGTTCGGCTCGGCATGATGGCCAGGGGGGCGGACGGCGGCGAAGGCGCAATCGGCCCAGCCTTCCAGCACCGCGTCGACCGCGGCAATGGCGCCACCGGCGGCGCGGAGTGCGGCCTCCCCTGTGGCGGGGCAAAGCGCGGTATCCGCATCGAGCTGGACGATTTCGCCGTCGGGCACATGGATGGCCAGGATCGCCTCGGCATAGTGGCGGCCATGGTTCAAAGCGAGTTGGTCGAGCGTGGCAGGTGGGGCGCGTTCGCGCAGCAGCGACGTGAAATCGGGATGTTCCAGCGCGCCGGCGATGGCCCGCAGCCGGTCCGGACATTCCGGGTGGTAGGGGCCCATATCGTGCTCAAGGCAGACGGGATGGGTGAACAGGGCAACGCGGTTCATACCGGCACCTCGTCCGGGCCGGGCGGCGTGTCCTCAGCGCGGCGGCGGATCAGATAGGTGAACACGCCGGCCTCCTCGGAAGAGGCGAGCAGGGCATGGCCAGTCTCGCGGCAATAGGCGCGGAAATCGCTGGCCGAAGCCGGGTCGGTGGCGAGCACGCGCAGGCGTTCGCCCGGCGCCAGGCTCCGCAGCATCTTGTTGGCGCGCAGCACGGGCAATGGGCAGCGCAACTCGCGCACATCCAGCACGGTCTCGCTCATGCGCTGGCCCCATGGGAGAGGCGGTCGGTGGATTGTCTCAACCCGGATTGTCTCAAGTGGGGGGCCTCCCTATCCTGGCGCGACCATTGGCGATCGGGAATTTCGCATTGTTCTTCTGCCCCTATTGGCTGGCGCGCGCCAGAGTGGCCGGTCGCGGGAATGTGCCGTGCGGAGCGGAGATGCAGCGATGAGCGGCTATGCGCCCCCTGGCTTCAATCAGGCCCGTTTCGGCCAGGCCAGAATCGGCATCGACCTGGGCGGCAGCAAGATCGAGATCGCGGCGATGTTGCCCGATGGCAGCCTGGCCGGGCGGCGGCGCATTCCGACCCCGGCACTCTATGACGATGCCGTGCGCGACATGGCTAATCTGGTGCGTGAAACGGAGGCCATGCTGGGTGTTGTCGGGACGCTCGGGGTCGGCATTCCCGGCACGATCGATCCCGAGACCGGGCTGGTCCATAACCCGACTAGAAATCCACTGAACGGCCATCCCTTCGACCGCGATCTCGGCCAGGCGCTGGGCCGTCTTGTGCGGGTCGAGAATGATGCCAATTGCTTCGCGCTTTCGGAAGCGCGCGATGGCGCCGGGGCCGGTGGACGGCTGGTGTTTGGCGGCATTCTGGGCACGGGCTGCGGCGCCGGTATCGTGATCGATCACCGCATTATCGAGGGGCGCCACCGGATTGCCGGCGAATGGGGCCATACGCCCCTGCCCTGGCCAAGGCTCGACGAAGTGCCAGGCCCGTCCTGCTGGTGCGGGCGCAATGGCTGTCTGGAGCAGTGGATTTCCGGCACTGCCCTGGCGCGTGACTGCGACGGGCCCGGCGCGCGCGACGCACGCGGGATTCCGGCGCGGGCAGAGGCCGGGGATGAGGTGGCGCTTGCGGCGCTGGCGCGTCATGCGGACCGGGTGGCGCGCGGCCTGGGGGTGATCGTCACCTTGCTTGATCCGGATGTGATCGTGCTGGGCGGCGGGGCGTCAAACATGCCGCATCTTTATGCCGAGGTGCCGCGTCTGCTCGGCAAATACGCCTTTGGCGGCAAGGCCGATACGCCGATCCGGCAGGCCGCACATGGCGATTCCTCGGGCGTGCGCGGCGCAGCCTGGCTCTGGGGTGAGGACGCGCCTGAACTGGTGCGGTGACGTGGCGGAGTTTCAGTCCCGACCGATCAGGCGGTAGCGCATCAGGGCGCTAAACTCGACTTCCTCGTCGCGGGCATCTGGCGTGAAGGGCGGCAGCATCGCGCCCTGGAACATGCCGAACCACGCCTGGTCGAGGAAGGCCGAGCCCGATCCTTGGTCGATCCGCACGCTGAGCACCTTGCCGTCTCGCCGGACCTTGATGAGCAGCCGGACGCTGCCCTGTTGCCCGGCCATGATTGCCGCCCTTGGGTAGTATTTCCGCGGTTCTACCCATTCGGCCAGGGCATTGCGCCAGTCCGAGCCCGGATTGCCTTTGACCTGGATATCGGATTCCGCCTCGTCGTCCCCCGTGTGCGCCCGCAGGTCGAGGCCACGCCGAGCGGCTGGCGGGGCGGCGGCCAGGCCGTTGCGGAGCGAAGGTGCGATGGGCGTTGGGAAGCGCGCGACCCGGGGCGGGGCCGGTGGCGGCGGGGCGACCGAGGGCAGCGCCGGCATTGGCGGCATTGGAAACGCCTGCCGCACATCGGGCACTTGGAGGTGAAGCTGCACGCGCGGCGGGGCGGCCGGTGGTGGCGGGGCGGGCTGTGGCTCGGGAATGGCGATGACCTCGGCCGGTTGCTGGTCAATCCGTAAAGACGGCGGCGGCGGCGTGGCCTCCGGCTGGGGCGCCGCAACGACCTCGCGCGGGGTGGGCGGGACTGGCTCCGCTTGGGGGATCACCGGTTCTGGCTGTGGTGGAACCGGCTCGGGCGGAACCGGCTGGGGTGGAACCGGCTCCGGGGGCGGGGGTTCCGGTGGACTGGCCGCTGGGGCGTCGGTAAGCGAGGGCGGTTCGGTCGGGGTTGGGGCGTCATTGTCGTCGGAGGGCCGGCTTGCGCGTTGCTGGTCGCTCGGATCCGCCTGTGGGTTGGGGTTGCCGGCATCGAAGACCATCGCAACGCCTGGTTCAGTAACCTCCGGCGCGCGCGGCTTCTGGCGCGGGAAGTTCAGCACCATCACAACGAGGATGACGTGCACTGCCAGCGAGACGATCAGAAAGGCGGGCCGGCGCCAGTCCGGCTTCGCATGCCTAGCCATGGAACTCATGCCGCCAGCGAACGCATTGACGGGTAGATTGCCTGCCACCTAGAGTGTAGCCAATGCCGCCGAAACGAGGCGGCGTCGTCGAATAACAAACGGCACGCGCAAGCGGGGTGCGAGCCGGCAGGGGGGAAAAACAATGCGCAATGCGCGGCTGGCGCTTCTTGCCATATTTGTTGGAATGCTCGGCCTGCTGGCCCTGCCGGACGTTGTGCAGGCGCAGAGCGCCGGTCAGGCGGCGGTGCCGGCCGATTCGGGGGAATACCTGGCGCGAGCCGGCAATTGTGTCGTCTGTCATTCGACTCCCGGCGGCAAGCCCTTCGCCGGTGGGCTGAAGATGGCGACGCCAATGGGCGCCATCTACGCCACCAACATCACTCCCGACAAGGAAACCGGCATCGGTTCCTATTCACTCGAGGAATTCAGTGCCGCCATCCGGTTGGGCGTGGCCAAGGACGGGCATCGCCTCTACCCCGCCATGCCCTACCCGTCCTACGCCAAGATGACCGACGCGGATGTGAAGGCACTCTACGATTATTTCATGACCAAGGTGCCGGCGGTCAAGCAGACCACACCGGCGAGCGAGATCGCCGGCTGGTATGGCCAGCGCTGGCAGATGCGGTTCTGGAACTGGATCAACCTGGATACCGCCGCCTACAAGCCCAAGCCCGACTATGACGCGGACTGGAATCGCGGCGCCTATCTGGTGCAGGGGCTGGGCCATTGCGGAGCCTGCCATACGCCGCGTGACCGGATCTTTGCCGAGCGCGCGTTGGACGAAACCGGCTCGCTCTTCCTCTCCGGCGCGTTGCTGGACAATTGGTCCGCCCCAAATTTGGCGGGCGACGTCAATACCGGCCTTGGCCGCTGGAGCGAGCAGGATATCGCCGAGTTCCTCAAGAGCGGTCACAGCCGCTGGGGCACTGCCTTCGGCACGATGATCGAGGTGGTGAACAACTCCACCCAGTTCCTCACCGATGGCGACCGGACTGCCATCGCACGCTATCTGAAATCGCTGCCGCCGGCGGTGGATCAGGGCCAGCGGCCGTGGGTCTATAGCTCCACGGCAACCGAGAAGCTGAAGAAGCGGGACTATTCGGACCGTGGCGCTGCGATCTATGCCCGGCAATGCGAATCCTGCCATGTCAATGATGGCGGTGGGCGCGGCATGCATCTGCCCTCGCTGGGCGGCAATCCGGCGGTGCTCGATCCCTCGGCGGCTTCGCTGATCAATGTGACGCTGAACGGCTCGTCGCGCCTGATCGTCGGCGGCGTGCCGGATCAGTACCGCATGCCGCAATTCCGTCTGGCGCTGAAGGACCAGGAGGTTGCTGATGTGGTCACGTTCATTCGCCAGTCCTGGGGCAACAAGGCATCGCCTGTGACGGCGGAAGAAGTTGCCGCGATGCGCAAGCTGACCGATCCGGCCAGCGATCAGATCATCGTGTTGCGGATGCGGTGACCTGAAGGCGATGGGGTACTCCGCCTTTGCCCCATCGCCTCACCGCCTGACCGCGGGTGTCTCGACCGCCAATCCATTGCCGCGGGCGCGGACATAGAGTTCCAGATCGACGTATTCTTGCGAACCGGCAGCATAGGGTTCGGCGCGCACGGCCTCATTGCACCAGGCAAACATGCGGTGTGTTGAGCCCAGCGTGCCCCAGAGTTGGCGGTAAATCGGAAAGCCATTGATCTGGCCTTGGCTGATCACTTCGCCAAACAGATGCTGGCCGGCGCGCTCGTCATGACATTGCGCGCAGGAGAGATCGAGCTGACCGCGCCGTGCGGCGAAGAATGTGCGTCCCCGCACGTAGCTTTGCCCCGCCGGGCCGTCGGTCTTTACCGCGACCGGGAGGTCGAGCGACTGGCGCCCGAGATAAGCGGTCAGTGCGAGTAATGGGCGTGATTCGTAGCCATAGGTGGGTGATTTCTCATTTTCGGTGCGGCACATCTCGATACGCTGTTCGAGATTGATGACGCG
>CANJOG010000113.1 GCA_947475475.1 Acetobacteraceae bacterium | reverse complement strand
TCGCCATAGAACTGACCCGCGATGTCGAGCGATTCTCCTCCGCCCCTGCCTATAACAAGATCAAGGATTTCCATCCGCCGATGCTGCCGGTGCAGGCGGACCCGCCGCTGCACAACGAATACCGGCGCATTCTCAACCCAATCCTCGCCCCGGGGCCGATCAAGCGGCTCGACGCCACGATCCGCGAGCTGGTGCGCGAAATCATCGACCCGATCATCCCGCGCGGGCAGTGCGACTTTCTGCGCGAGATTGCCGGCATTTTCCCGATCATCATGTTCCTCCGCCTCGCCGGCGCACCGGAGGAGGACCGTCACCGCCTGGTGCCGATCGCGCAGAAATTCACCAACTCGCCCCTCTTCGAGGAGCGCGCCCAGGCGATTGCCGATATTGGCGCCTATCTCAAGGATGCCTTCGATTCCCGCCGGGAACGGGACGGCGAGGATCTGCTGAGCCGCGTCGCCCGCGGCCGCGTCGATGGCCGCGCATTATCCCCCATCGAGGAAGAGGGCCTGGGTGTCCAGTTACTGATCGCCGGTCTTGATTCGGTGAAGTCCACCATGTCCTTCGCCGTCGGCAAATTGGCAAGGCGCCCCGACCTGTACAAGCAGCTCGTCGATGACCCCTCGAAAATCCCCGCTGCTGTCGAGGAACTTCTGCGCGTCGGCAGCGTCTCCGCGCCGGAACGCGGTGCAACGGCTGATTTCGACTGGCACGGCGTGCCCTTCCGTAAGAATGACCGCATCGTGCTGCTCACCCAGATCTATGGATTGGATGACAGCTACGTCGACGATCCCTGGGAGATCCGCTTCGACCGCGAGACCAGCAAGCACATCGCCTTCGGCGCCGGCCCGCATCGCTGCATCGGCTCGCATCTGGCACGCCTGGAATTCAAGATCTTCCTCGAGGAATGGACCAAAAGCGTGCCGGTCTTCAGCATGGCTGTGGACGGCCCAATCAAATCCATCAGCGGCATCGTCTGGTCACCACAGGAACTCAATCTGGTCTGGCCGGTGAGCAGGTAGTCCCGATAGCGGCTCTAGAACTCCGCCGCCCCAGCCTGGTCCCGCTGCGCCCAGCCATCCGCCGATTGCGGCAACTCACGCAGCGCGCCATGCAGCCGCTCCGCGAGATTCCCGACGGTCCAGACCTCATCTTCATACATTTCAAGCGCAACCTTCACGCGGTCGTACACCGTGATGCGCCGCCCATCGATGCCAATATGGAAACCCGTCACATCCCCCGCCTCCTCCGAGGCCAGCCAGGCCGGCAAGGCAGCGACAACATCGCGGTCATGAAAGCCAAGGCCCCGTAAGGGATCATTGCTTTCCGCATCGGTCTTGGCGTCGAGAAACCCCACCGCCAGCATGATCTTGCGCATATTCGGACTCTGCACAGCACCTCGAATGGCATTCACCGTGATGCCATAAGGCCGCAATTCATCCGCCCAGCTATAGGTCGCGGACAGCGCGCCACCCTTGGACGCCGAATGTGCGCTCGCTCCGCCCAGCCCATAGGCGCCGCCACCAACAACATTGATGATCCGCCCGCCATTCCCCTGCTTGATCATCTGCCGCGCCGCGCATTGCGTGCCGAGAAACACAGCGGTCAGCTGGATACGCAGAACCTCGTCCCAGGCATCGAGACTTAAGGTCAGCAATGGCTCCGGCCGCTGCACCCCGAGCGAATTCACCCAGATATCGACATGCCCAAACGCATCCAGCGCCGCCGCCATCAGCGCCTCAACGCCCTCTGCCGTGTCGCTCGCCAGTTGCACACCGCGCGCCTCCCCACCACGCGCCCGGATCGACCGCACGACCTCGTCCACATCCCTGTTGCGGCCATTGACGATCACCGCAATGCCAGACTGCGCCAGCGATTCCGCAACGGCCCGCCCCCAGCCCTGGGTCGATCCGGTCACGACAGCCACTCTTTTCGTCATGGCAATTCCCTCCCGCCTGTCAGGACTTCCTGAATGGGTCCCGGTCTTATGCTTCCTATGGCAAGCCGCATGTCACGCCGTCTGCACACTCCCCAGCGTCGCCGTCTCACCATATTTCTTGATAAAGTTCCCAGCCGGCACGCCAGGAATCGCCGCATCCGCCAACGGCGCCCGCGCCTTCTTGCGCGCAAAGGCCGCCTCAATCGCCGGCTGCAACCGCGCCATCTTCCGCGCCTGCCGCTCCGCCTCTCCCGCCGCGAATTCCGGCAGAATATCGGAGGCGAACAATTCCAGCGACTCACAGATATGGTCGTGGTGAGTGATGCCCGGCTGCTGCAGGAACACCAACTGATCCACACCCGCATCGGCAAAGGACCGGATCGTCGCGCGCACCTGATCGATCGATCCAATCGCGCCGCGGCTCACCGCTTTGTGGTAATCATTCGGGTCATAATCATTGGCGATCAGATCAGCACGCTTTGCCTGATATGCCGCCCAGACATCGGTCCGCCCCGGCACATGCACGCCGGTGCGATAGAAATGGTTCAGCCCGAATTGCAGAAAGCGGATGCCATCAATGAAGCGGTCGACCGCAACGCTATAATCCTGATGCACACCAAAGCCGGTGAACAGCGCCACTTGCGGATTCACCGCATGGCCGATCGGCACACATTCACGCTCGAACGTATCATAATACTCATCGACCCATTTCTTCGCCTCCGCCGCATCGAGAAACGAAAATGTCAGAGCCCCAATGCCAAGTTGCGCCGCCAGCTTGATCGTCTCGCGATTGGAACACGCGACCCAGAGCGGCGGATGCGGCTTCTGCACCGGCTTGGGCACGATATTGCGCGCCGGCATGGAGAAGAACTGCCCGTCGAACCCGGGATAGGGCGTCATGACAAGCATATCGGCAATCTGCTCAATCGCCTCCAGCCAGGCACCGCGCTTGTCGTGGTACTCCAGGCCGAAACCTTCCAGTTCCAGCCGCGATCCTGACTCACCCGTGCCGAAATCGAAGCGCCCATGGCTCAGCAGATCCAGCGTGGCCACACGCTCAGCCACACGCGCCGGATGGTTATAGCGCGGCGGCAGGATGCAGATTCCCTGGCCCAGCCGCATCCGTTTCGTACGCTGCGAGGCCGCGGCGAGAAAGCACTCCGGCGCTGAGGAATGTGTGTGTTCCTCGACGAAATGATGCTCGGTCTGCCAGAGATAATCGATCCCCAATCGGTCGGCGAGTTCGATCTGATCAAGCGAATTGTCGAACAGTCTCTGCTCGGTGTCCTCAAACCATGGCCGCGGACACTCAAGCTCATAGAAAAGCCCGAATTTCACCTGCTCGCTCCCCGCTTATCCACCCCATCCGGCCAATGCCCCGGCCGCGCACCGCCATAGACGCGCAGACGGTTCGCCTCGCCCATCACACCGGCATATTCAGCGGCCGGCACGAAATACAGGAAGCTCAGCAACCGCTCGGAAAATTTCCACCGCCCCTCATGCCGCACGTAGTGATCATGATAGCGAATGGCCGACATATATTGATCCGTCCCGGTCCAGACTTCCGCATGCCCGGCCACCAGGCCACGCGCACGATCCGGATCGGCCTCATCCCAATCGACGAACTGGTCATGCGTGGTGTGAAACCGCGCCCCGCGATCACGAAACCTGTCGCGATAATAATCAAGGATCGCCGACCGGCCTTCCTGCACATTCGATCCATCCACCCAACCGATGCGCGCATCGGGCGTGAACAGCTTCTCCAGCGCATCGAAATCCATATCGTCATTGGCGAGCGTATAGCGCCCCACGAGATCGCGAATCTCTTCCCGATCCTCGATCCGCCGCAACCGCCTCAGAATTTCCGCTGCTTCACTCATCACAAATTTCCCCTACACCCATTCCAGCGGCGCCTCGGCCACCGTGCGGGTCATATTGTCGTCACTATACGCAATCACCGCGCCCGCCTTCACACGATAGCGTGGAATCCTCTTGTGCCACTCACGCAACACCACGCGCAGCTCCAGCCGCGCCAGGTGATTTCCCAAACACGTGTGCTGCCCGGTGCCAAACGTCATATGCCGGTTCGGCGCGCGCGCAATGTCAAACTCCAGCGGCCGTTCAAAGCGCGACGGATCGTAATTCGCCGCCCCGATCGAGGCGAGTGCCCGCTCGCCCGGATGGAACGGACATCCCTCGATTTCCGTCTCTTGCGCCACCTGCCGCTTCAAAGCGGTATTCGGCGTCTCCCAACGCAGTAATTCCTCCACCGCCGACTCCACCATCTCCGGCCGGCTCGCCAGCACATCCTGCAAATCCGGCCGCCCGGCAAAGAAGATCAGGCCGAGCGCAATCGTCGCCGTCACCGTATCAAGCCCCGCCATGGGAAGCTGAAAGCACACGTCAAGAATTTCATCATCCGTGAGCTTCACGCCATCGACGTCGGCCGCCATCATACCGCTGATCAGATCATCGCCCGGCGCCGCCCGCCTTTTCGCAATCACCTCGGTGAAATACCGCGTGCTGGCATCGGCAAATTCTCGCTGGATGCGCAATTGCTCGTCCACATCATCCGAGAGCGCCCGTGGCCGCAAGATCGCGTCCTTGAAATCCATGAAGAACGGCAAATCCTCCACCGGCAGGCCGAGCAGGTTCATCAGCGATATCCCTGGCACCGGCACGGCCAGTTCGGCCCGCGCCTCGCACCAGCCACGCCCGATAAATCCGTCGATGCAGGCATTGGTCCGCGCCACCAGCTCCGGCTCCAGCACCGCCATGCGCCGCACCGACATCAGCGGCGTGAGCAGCCGGCGATAGCGCGTATGCAGCGGCGGATCTGTCTGCTGCGGTATGATCGCCCGCGACCGTCCGTAGAAATTCGATCCATTGCAGGAAAAATGCGCAAAGTCCGTGAGCACGCGCTCCACCCCGGCGGGATCGAGCACCACCTTCTCGCCGGCATCCACCACCACCTTGCCCTGTGCGCGCAAAGCAGTGAGATAGGCCCGCGGATCTTCCGCGCGCGCACGCACGCTGCCCGGTGGCAGAAACGCGGCTTTATCCATCAAGCATGTCCCTCGGCCAAAATCAGATCCGCCGCCCGCCAGGCCAGCGCCTGCGCCGGCCCATTGGTATTGCCCGCAATCAGACCCGGCATGGAGGACAGATCGACCACCCGCACCCCCTCCACACCACGCACGCGCAACGCCCCGTCCAGCACCGCATCCTCGCCGCGCCCCATCGCACAGGTTCCAGTCCCATGCAGGCCAGAATGGGCATTGAGCCGCACGGCACGCAGGATTTCCGCGTCCGCCTGCACCAAAGGCCCCGGATAGACCTCCTCACCCACGAACGGTGCCAGCGCCTTCTGCCGCACATAACGCCGCATCGTCCGCACCATCGCCACCGCCGCCAACTGGTCCTCCGTCGTGGACAACCAGTTCGGCGCAATCGACGGCTTCACCGACGGATCGGGCGACTTGATCAGCACGGTCCCTTCACTGGTCAGGTTGAGCAGCGAGCCGCTGATGATCATCCCCGGCGCGCGATCGATCGTCGGCCCGTTCACCAGCCCGCTCGGGTCGCGCGCGAAACTCACCCCGCCGAGATAGATCTGCAAATCCGGCCGCCCATGATCCGCCCCGCTGCGCATAAACGCGCCGACCTCATACGGACCATTCGCCATAATGCCCGAACGGAACAGGTAATATTGCGCCACACTCAACCCGAGCCCCAGCCCGCGCAGCCGCCAGTTCATCCCGGCAATACCCAGCAGGCGATGCGGCATCACCAGGCCCAGATGCTCGCGCATCCGCCGCCCGACATGGCGGCTCTCCGCCACCACCTCGAAGCCCAGGTCCCGCAACTGTGCGCCGTCGCCAATGCCAGAATGCTGCAAGATCACCGGCGACATGATCGCGCCGGCCGAGAGAATCACCTCACCCCGGCAGGCAATTTCCCGCGCCCCACTACCGGCCGCATTCCGCACCGCAACGCCACGCACGCGCCGCCCGTCAAAGACCACGCGATCCACCAGCGTCGATGTCAGCACGCTCAGATTGGCCCGCTTGCGCGCCGCATCCAGAAAAGCCCGTGCCGCACTGAAACGCCGCCCGTTGCGGATGGTGTGCAGGTAGTACCCCACACCCTCCTGATCCTCGTCGTTCAGATCTTCCTTGCGCCGCAAGCCAAGTTGCCCGCCCGCCGCGATACAGGCCTCGGCGAAGTCATGCCGGAACTTGCCCGTGCTGACATGCAGCTTTCCAGCCCCACCGCGCGCCGGCGCCGCACCCAGCTCATGACCCTCGATCGCCATGAAGGCGCGCTTCATCGAGTCCCAGTCCCAGCCATTGCCGACAAGCTGGCTCCAATTGTCGTAATCCTCGGGATGGCCGCGGCTATAGATCATGCCGTTGATCGCCGACGACCCACCCAGCGTGCGCCCGCGCACCCAAACCTCGGTGGAGGCCGCACCCTCGATGCGCGGCTGCTCCACCGGGAATTGCCAGGCAAACCGCTCCGTTCGCATCACCTTGCCCACTCCCTTGGGCATGGTGAGCAAGGGGCTGCGATCCTCCGGCCCCGCCTCGATCAGCAACACGCGGTTGGCTGGATTTTCCGACAGGCGATGCGCCAGCACGCAGCCGGACGAGCCGGCGCCGACAATGATGAAATCAAACGCGTCCAAACGCCCCGTCCCGGTCTGTCCCGGGGCGTCATGCCCCCGGTTACTGGGTGA
>CANJOG010000112.1 GCA_947475475.1 Acetobacteraceae bacterium | reverse complement strand
TTACGGAATGACCATGCATTGCCTCGATGACCTGGCGGTAGGTCTCGGCCTGTTCGTCCTCGTCCGGCAAGGTCTCGCGATTCATGAACATGAATTCGCTGCGCAGCAGGCCGATCCCAGCCGCATTGGCCTGTTCGATCAGCGGCAATTCCGCCAGCAATTCGAAATTGGCCTGCAATTCGACCCCCTGGTTGTCCAGCGTCACCGAGGGCAGCGGCCGGAGCCGTGCCAGGCGTTGCGCCTCCCGCGCAAAGGCCGCCACGCCGCGCTTGGCATGCGCCAGGGTCGCCAAGGAGGGATTGAGCACCACCACGCCAGCGCTACCGTCGACAATGGCGGTATCACCTGGCCGGATTGCGTCCGACAGACCCTCCGCGCCCAGCACGGCCGGCACGCCCAGGGCACGCAGCATCACGGCGGTATGATCATCCGCCCCGCCCCAATCGGCGGCAACGCCCCCGAGCCGGGCCGGATTAAGCAGCGCCGCATCGGCCGGGCGCAGCGCCTCGGCCACCAGGATCGCCCCGTCCGGCAGGCCGGCAAAGCTGCGGAACGGCGCGCGCGTCAGATTGCGGATCACCCGGCGTCCAATTTCGCGCACTTCTTCCGCTCGGCGAGCAGTTCCGGCGCGGTCATTATCGTGAATCGCCAGGATCGCCTGGGCAATCGCCTCGGCCTCGTCCAGCACCGCCGTCTCGGCATTGACCAGCCCATCGGTGACGCGCTTGCGAATGCCGCGTGTCAGCCGCGACGGGCCAAGCATGCGGTAATAAGCGTCGATCAGGGGCTCGATTTCGGCCTGGCTATCCTCAGGTAGCACGGCCAGCCGGGCCCGCAGCTTGGTGAGCTGCTTGCGCGATTGGGCGATCGCAGCATCCAACCGCTTGATCTCGGCTTCCATGTCCGAGGCGGCAATCTTGCGCCGCTCGACCACGGCGGGAGGTTCGGTGGTGGGGAAAGCCTCGCCAATCGCGATGCCAGGGCCGACGGGAATGCCCGGAAAACGCCGTTCCGTCCTCAGGGCCGCCACCGGCGCCCGCCCCCGCGCGCCACGCGGACGCGCTGCGGCCTCGCCCGCTACAGGGCGCGGCTTGTGGTCGGGTGCTTCGTCATTGCTGCTCATCAAATCCAGCCTCGACGAGAGCGGCGAGCGCGTCCAGCGCCTCCTTGGCGTCCCACCCCTCGGCCTTGAGCAAGATCTGCGACCCGATGCCCGCGCCCAGCATCATCAGCCCCATGATCGAGCGCGCAGAGACCGATTGCCCGTCCTTCTCGACATCCACCGCCGCGCCGAAACGCTCCGCCAGAGCGACGAATTTCGCCGCCGCACGGGCATGCAAGCCACGCTTGTTGCAGATGGTCAGCGTGCGGGAGAGCAGCGGGGTGCCGTCATTGGGCATCGGCATCTCCAGTGGGAAAGATTCGGGCCGGTGCCGCGATTATACGCCGGTTATGGCGATAGTGTGACGAATCAAATCCTTAATCGCGTCGCACCGGCCTTTTAGTGTCGCCCTTTTAGTGATCGCCGTTCGGCTTGCAGCCGCTGAGCACATGCGAGGCCGCCGCGATATATTTCCGCCCCGCAGTCTGCGCGCAATCGACGCATTCGACCAGCGTGTGCGAGGAGCGCACCTTGGCCAGCTTGACCAGCATGGGCAGGTTCACCCCGGCAATTACCTCGACGCCTTTGCGGGTCATCATCGAGATGGCGAGGTTACTTGGTGTGCCGCCGAACATGTCTGTCAGCAGCAGCACCCCGTCGCCGGAATCGACCGTCTCGATCGTGCGCTCGATATCCTGGCGCCGATCCTCCATGTCGTCCTCGGCGCCTATGCAGACCGTTGCGACATTCCGCTGTGATCCGACAACATGCTCCATGGCCAGACGTAGCTCGTCCGCCAGATGCCCGTGCGTCACCAGCACCATTCCAATCATTGGTTGTGGCCGTTCATGATGGCTGGTCAGGCCTCCTGCGCCTGAAACTTTGCCGGAACGTCGCTGTTCCGCGGCGCGCCTCTGGCGATGCCGAGCTCGCGGTGCGTCACACTGACGCGCCAGCCGTGCCCGGCAAGATGAGAGGCGAGTTTTTCGATGAGATAGACGGAACGGTGACGCCCCCCGGTGCAACCGATGCCTATTGTTGCGTATTTCTTGCCCTCTTGCACGAAGCGCGGCAAGACCAACTCAAGCAGGTCCGTCAGGCGCCGGAAGAAGGGCGCGCAATCCGGGTCGCTTTCGATATAGGCCGCGACATCGGCTTCCAGCCCGGTGTGCGGCCGCAGCAGCGGATCATAATGCGGATTGCGCAGGAAACGCGCATCGAACACCAGATCCGCCTCGCGCGGCAGGCCGGCCGGATAGGCAAATGATATCAGCGACAGCGACAGGCCGGATTGCGTGGCCTGCCCGCCATCCTCGGCGCCGAACCGGTCCTCGACCATGCGGCGCAGGCTGGCCGGTGGCAGATCCGAGGTATCGATCACCAGGTCGGAAGCGGCGCGCAGAGGTGAGGTGATCTCGCGCTCACGGGTGATGCCGTCGATCACCCGCCCATCAGGCGCCAGAGGGTGGCGCCGGCGCGTCTCGGTATAGCGGCGCATCAGCACCTGGTCCTCGGCGGTGCAGAAGATCAGGTCGAGGCGCAGGAACGGATCGGCGCGCAGGGCCGCAAGCTGGGACAGCACGGTCTGCGCATCGAAACCCTCGCTGCGCGCATCGATGCCAACCGCGGTGCGGCCATGGCGGCGGCGCACCAGCGCCTCCAGCAGATCGAGCGGCGGATTATCGATCGCCTGATAGCCGATATCCTCAAGCACATGCAGCGTGGTGGCCTTGCCGGCGCCCGACAGCCCAGTGACGATCACGACGCGCTGGCCGGAATTATTCATTGGAGCCCCGCCGGCGGGAGCATCACCCCGTACGCGGGAGCCGCTTCCAGCGCGCCCGCCGCCATCGCGAGCCGGCCGAGCGCGCAGTCCAACGCCAGTTCGACACGCTGCGGCGCGGAGGCATGGAAAGGATCGAGGCGAATCAGCGGCACATCCAGAACGTCATGCCGCGCAGGCTGCGGCAGCCGGTCGGTGCCCCCGGAAAGCTCGACGGCAAGGCGCACCCGCGCCGGCGCCCGATACGGCAGCCGGATCAGCCCCAGCCCGCGCACCTCCAGCATGCCTGCGAGGGCATGTGGCGGACGCGCCAGGCCATTCTCGATATCCACCCTGTCGTCGGCGACCAATTCGAACCCGCGATCGATGAGACGCAAAATCAGATCGGACTTGCCCGAGCCCGAGGGCCCAAGCACCAGTACGGCTTCCCCCGTCCGGGCGGCGCAGCTTGCATGGATTTGCATAAGGAGCGCTATCTGGGTCCGGTCCGGCTGGAAGGAAAGGCCCCGTTACACGACTCCCATCACGCTGTCACGCATTCCTCACTTTCCCGTCAGTTTCCGTTTCTTCCCGTTATCACCTGCAATATTAGAAGGCGCCGGCAACCCATTGATGATAGTTCCGGAATCACGGTGCGCTGCGACGGAAAACCGTGTGATCGCCTGCCGTTTCGCTACACCGATCCGCTTGCTGGGCAGGCCTGCCCAGCACGAATCAGGCACCACAGCCTAGCTGGCACTGCCCGAAATGGCGTCCAGCCGGATTTCCCCCGGCGGGGTGGTCCAGGCCAGCCGCCCAGGCGTCTGGCAATGCTGACAGACCGGCTGCCACCGCGCATGCCGCGCCCCGCAGGCGCCGCAATGCCAGGCCGGATCGGCCTGCGCATCCGCCGCCTCTCGTAGGGCCGTCCGCTGCGCCACCCGGCCCGCCTCGGCCCGCGCCAGATCGGTCCCGGCACAATCCGCCTCGGCGATATCGGCCAGCAGCAGGAATACCCGCCGCTGTCCCGCCAATTTCCGCGCCGCTTCAGCATGACGCCGTGCCTCGCCGGTCAGCCCGGCATCGAGTTCGGCGCGGGCCAGCAGCAGATGCGACTCGAGGTGATCCGGATTGGATTTCACCAGAGCGGTGGCCACCTTCACCCGTGCCAGACGGTCGGCAATCGGCTGAAGCAGAAATTCCGCCAGATCCGGATGCGGCCCGGCCTGCCAGGCGCGACGAATCGCTTCCTCGGCGCGCTTGTCCTTGCCCGCCTCACGCAGACGGCGCGCATAGGACAGCGCCGCCGGCACCAGTGACGGATCGGCCTCGAAACCCTGCTTCGCCAGAAGCAGCGCCTGCTCCGAATCGGGCTCGGCATCGGCCGCCGCCGCAGCTAGGGCCGCTTTCGGCGCATCCGGCCCGGCGAGCGTCAGCGCCTCGCGCCAATTGCCGGTGCGAATCGCCAGCCGCCAGCGCTCGCCCCGCAAGGCGGACGCACCGGGGTGGGCCTGCTCGGCCTGACGCGCCAGCTTCGCCGCCTCGCGCCAGTCTTCCCGCTCCACCGCCCGGCGCATCAGGCCGCGCAGCCCCAGAAGGGCCGCGTCCTTGCGCCCGGCCAGCACCTGGAAAGCAGCCTCTTCCTCAACATCGCGCCCGGTCTGCTTGCCGGCCTCGGCGGCGAGCAGCAGCACCTGCGGCGTATCGCCCAGCAGACGCCGCGCCCGCAAAGCCTCGCGCCGCGCCCCACCGCTGTCACCGGCAGCGAGTGCCACCAGCGCGCGGGTGACAGCCTGATCGCCACCGCGACGGCGCGTCCCGGCGCGATACCGACCCCAGGCGCGCGGCGAGCGCAGCACCATGCCGATCAGCCGCACCAGCCAATAAGCCAGGAAAAACAGCAGCAAAGACCCCAGCGCCGCCACTGGGGCAGCCGCCTTGATGTCATAGCGGCCGATCCGGGCGGACACTTCGCCCGGCAATCCGGCAATCACCCAGGCGATCGCCAGGGCAATCGCGGCGGCAATCAGCAGCAGGACGATCCGGCGCATCAGCTGTGCTCCGGCCGGGTCACGAGGCGCGTGCCAGCAGATCGGCCAACGCCGACCGCGCCGCGAGCACCTCGCGGGCCTGACGCAGCCAGACCGCCATCGCCTCGCCCTGCTTGCCGCCCAGTGACTCGGCGGAGCGCACCGCCTCGGCCAGATCGCCGGAGTCCAAAGCGATGCGCGCACGGGCCAGCGCGGTCTCGGCGGGATCGCCCATCACCACCTGGTCGCCCTTGGTGACCGTCACCAGCCGCCCCATGCGCTCCAGGCTCCGCTCCCAGAAAGTTCCGGACGGATCGGGCGGCGTTGCCACGGCGCGGACCGACTCAGCGGCCTGAACGAAAGCAAGGCGAAGCGCCCCGTCAGTCGGCGGCGCGGCATCGGCGAATTGGCTGAGAGCGGCCGGCGCCCCCGGAATGATGCCGAGCTTGCGCCCCTCACGGAGGGCGAGCGCGGCCTGTTCAAGCCGGGCCAGCATGCCGATCCGCTCAGACAAGGCCGGCAACTTTGCCGCCGCCTCCTCGATCTGGCGCAAGGCGGCGGCATCGCGGTCGGTGGCGGTGCTCAGCCGTTGTTCCAGCGCCGCGATCCGCGCGGTGGCGGCCTGCAAAGCGGCCGGATCAGCCCCGGCGGCGCCCGGTGTTGCCTGGAAGGCGGCAACCGCGCGCGACAGTTCCGCAACTCGGGCTTCCAGCCCAGCATTGCCCTGCGCGCCAGTCGCGGCCGGACGCTGCTCCAACGCGACGATGCGCGCCTCAAGACGGCTGGTATCGACGGCTGGTGCGGAAACCGGTGGACGGGCCTCCAGCGCCTGCACCCGCTGTTCAAGCGCGGCAAGCTGCCGGCTCAACGCCGTCACAGCTGCACCGGCGTCCTGGCCGGAGGCGTTGAACGCCAGATAAAGTGCGGCAATCGCCACCACGATCGCGGCAACGAGCACCGCCAAAGTCGCGCCACCGAGCCTGGCAAACGTGCCATCAGCCGGCTTCAGCGGCACGCCCCCGGACGATGCGCCGCCAGTAGCAGCCGCTTTGACCGCGTCCGGTGCGACCGCCGGCTTGACCGGGCCGCTTCCGGCCGTCGGCTCGATACCGGCATCCGGGCCGGGTTGCTCGCCGTGCTTGGGGGCATCCGTCATGTGAGCTGGGCCAGTACCGCGTCTTGTGAGGGATGGATTGCGACACGAAGCGCGCGCCAGTTCAAGCTCCGCAACGGCTTGGCCGCCCGCGCGCTGATCGCGATTGCCAGCACATCGGCCAGAGCGGCGGCGCATTCCGGCGGCAGCAGCCGGGCAAAGCAACGCGCCGTCTCGCCAGAATAGAACAAAGCCGCCTCCAGCCGTCCCGACGAAATCGCCGAACCCGCCGCGTCCGGCAGGGTGGAGACCGGGCGGGCGTGATAGGCAACCCGCCGCAGCACGCGAAACCCGCGCTCCCGCAGCGCCCCCGCCAGCCGCATCCCCTGGCCCTGGCCGGTCGCCAGCAGAAGCGGCTTGCCATGCGGATCGCAGCTCCGCGCCACCAGCTCGGCCAACACCGCCGCATCCGCCCCGGCGCTGCGCACATTCACAAAACCATCCGCCACGGCCCGTCGCGCTGTTGCATCGCCCACCGCCAGAACCGGCACCCCATGCATGGCGAGCGGCAGAGCGGGAATGGCCTGGGCGCTGGAAATCAGCACCGCCTGCACCGCATCGGCCGACGGCATCCGCGCCGGCACGGCCTCGACCACGAGCAGCGGGGCAATGACGGGTTCGTAGCCAAGCTCGCGCAGCCGCGCC
>CANJOG010000111.1 GCA_947475475.1 Acetobacteraceae bacterium | reverse complement strand
TCTGCGCCTGCGCTGGTTCGATCCGGCCGATCAGGGCGCGTCGATCCCGTCCGCCGCATCGCGTGCGCCGATTGTGCATCGCGCCGGCCATGCGCTGGTGATCGACAAGAATACACCGGAGCCGGATCGCGATGCCGGCTCGGTCGCCACTTTCGAGCAGATGAACATTCTGCGCCGGCTTGGCATGCGCGTGACCTTCGGTGCCGCCGATCCGCGTGAGGGCGACCGCGCCTATGCCGAGGCGCTGGAACGGCGCGGCATCGAGACGGTGCGGCCGCCGACCTGGGAGTCGATCACCGCCTATCTCCAGCATTACGGCAGCGATCTCTCGCTTGTGCAGATTTATCGCTACGAGAATGCGCTCGCCTATATCGACCGTGTGCGTGAACTCGCACCGCGTGCGCGCATCCTGTTCTCGCCCGCCGATCTGCACTTCCTGCGCGAGGAGCGCGAGGCCAAGGTGCTTGGCAAAAAGGCCGCGGATTTCAAGCAGACCCGCGTGCAGGAGCTGGACTGCATCCGCCGCGCCGACATGACGATCCTGCCGAGCGATTACGAAATCTCGCTGCTGTCCAAGGAGGTCGATGCCTCGCGCCTGCGCCTGCTGCGCTGGATTGTCGATGTGCATCCGCCGCGGCGCAATTTCGGCGAGCGCAATGGCCTGGCCTTTGTCGGCAGTTTCGGCCATCTGCCGAATGTCGATGGCATGAACTGGTTCGCCCGCGAGGTGATGCCGCGCGTGCGCCGCCGGCTGCCGAACATGGTGCTCTATGTTGCCGGCAGCGCGCCGCCGCCGGAAATCCAGCGCCTGGCGTCGGAGAATATCCGGATTCTTGGCTGGGTGCCGGATCTGACCGATCTGTTCGAGACGGTGCGGCTGTCGGTGGCGCCGCTGCGGATCGGCGCCGGGTTCAAGGGCAAGGTGGCGACCTCGCTTGCCGCCGGTGTGCCAGTGGTGGGCACGCCGATCGCGTTTGAGGGCAGCGGGCTGGCACCCAATGACGGCATCATGGTGGGTGAGGACGCGGATACGCTGGCCCAGCAGATTGTCGGCCTGCACGAGACGTCGCAGATGTGGAATGCGCTGTCGCAGCGCGCGCTGGAGCGTTGCCGGGCGCTGTATTCGCGTGAACAGGCGCGCGTGGTGTATCGCTCCATCATGGATGATCTCGGCATCGGCGATGCGGGCTAGCGCACGATGACAGCAGGTGGAATCACCGGAGGTCTGAATCGTCCGCTCAACCAACAATGCGGGAGCGTGGTGAGTTTGAACCCAAACTCATCACGCTCCAGCCGTTGATTCTGCTCACCGGATTGCGAAGTCCGGAGTAGGTTTGACCGAGCGTTTGCCGTCTGTTCATCATCAGGCGGCAAACTGCGCCCCTGCCTGTCTGGAGCCGATCTTGATCAAACCAGCTTTCGCTGCCGGCGTGCCCCTGAGTCCCGAAACCGGAATCGCGGCGACGATCCGCGCGCGCGCGCCGCTGAGGCTTGGCCTGGCAGGGGGCGGCACCGATCTCAGCCCCTATTGCGACCGCTTTGGCGGCGCGGTGCTGAATGCCACGATCGACCGCTATGCCATCGCCACCTTTGCACCTTCGCCGGATGGGCGCGTGCATTTCTGCGCCGAGGATCTGGAGAATGAGGAGGTCTTCGATCCAGACCTCGATGCGATTGCCGGGGCGCGGCTGCAACTCCATTCCGGTGTCTATTCCCGCATGATCCGGCAATTCGCCGGCGGTAAGCCAATCCCGATGCGCATCATCAGCCATGTCGATGCGCCGGCCGGATCGGGGCTTGGCTCGTCATCCGCACTCGGCGTGGCGCTGGTGGAGGGCTTCCGCCATCTGCTCGGCCTGCCACTCGGCCCCTATGACGTGGCGCATATGGCCTATGAGATCGAACGGCTGGAACTGGCCCTGGCCGGCGGCAAGCAGGATCAATACGCGGCGGCTTTCGGGGGCATGAATTTCATCGAATTCCTTCCGGGCGACCGCGTGATAGTCAATCCGCTGCGCGTGCATCGCGATGTGATCAATGAGCTGCAAAGTTCGATGGTGATCTGTTTCACCGGCGTCTCGCGCAGTTCGGAGGCGATCATCATCCAGCAGCAGCGCGGCATGGAAGAGCCGAGCGGCGAGGCGCTGGAGAATATGCATCATCTGAAGGCCGATGCGGTGGAGATGAAGCAGGCACTGCTGCAAGGCCAGGTTGATGACATGGCGCGCATCCTCGGCCGCTCTTGGGCGGCAAAGAAGCGCACTGCGGCGGGGGTCAGCAGCGACCGGATCGAGCAGTTGCACGAGCTGGCGATGCGCAAGGGTGCCATCGGCGGCAAGGTGTCGGGTGCCGGCGGTGGCGGGTTCATGATGTTCATCGTCCCGCCCGAACGCCGTCTCGCCGTGTTGCGGGCGCTGAACGAGGCGGGCGGCACCGCCAGTGGCGTCGATTTCAGCAGCAGCGGCGCGGAGGCCTGGACCGCGCCTGGGCGCTGACCTTATTGCGTAATGGGCGATGACGGGCGCAGCGCCCGTATCAGGCCGCGGAAGCCGGCGCGTTGTTGAGCGATGAAGCTGCCGGTTGCGTAATCTTCCTCCGATTGCAGGTCGCCCGTGATTGGGGCGATGCGCTGAAAATCGGCCGTGCGGAACATCACATCCCACCAGGGAAACAGCACGCCGTAATTGCAGCTATGCTGCCCGGCCGCCAGCACGCCGTGATGGGCGCGGTGGAAGGAGGGCGCCACCAGCAGGTAGCGCAGCGGGCCAAAGCCAATTCGCGCATTGATATGGGCAAGGCTCGCCAACAGGCCAAGGACGAGCATCAGCATCGGGAATTGCAGCGGCGGGATGCCGACGATCAGCGCCACGATGGTGAACCAGACATAGGCGATCACGTCATCGAGCACGTGATTGCGGTCATCCGACCAGAAAGTCATGCGCCGCTGGGCGTGATGCACGGCATGCAGCGCGTACCACCAGCCGAAGCGATGCGAGAGGCGGTGGCGCCAGTAATCCGAGAAATCGAGAATGATGATGTAGAGAACGAAAGTCAGCACCGGCAATTCGATCAGCGACGGGAAGACGCTGTCCAGTGTCAGCGGCACCATGTCGTTATCGGCGAGCGCGCCATGGATGAAGACCTGCACCTGGTAGAACAGCACGAAAGTGACCAGCGGCAGCACGCCGACACGGGTGATCACGGTGTAGAAAATATCCACCCGCACCGGCTTGCGATCCGTCCAGCGTTCCAGCGGGAAGGCCATCTCAAGCGGTCGGCAGACCAGCAGCGCGAGCAGCACCTGGGCCGCGCCATAGGTGGCGAAGATCGCCCAGTTATAGGCGATTTCCTCATATGCCATCAGACCAAGATGCCAGAGCGCCGGGATCACCAGCGTAGCGTGCAGCCAGTCGGCGGTCTGGTCGATCAGCTCGAACATCGCGCTATCCTAGGATCAGGGTCTTGTGCCGCGCGAGAGATAGATACCGTGCGGGGAGCGGCCGACACCGATGCTCTGCACCGCGCCGGTCGCCGGGTCGAGCACGGCGACCTTGGCGGCGAAGCGCTGGGTAATCCAGAGCTTGCCATCGGGCGCGAAGTCGATGTCATCCGGCCCGCCGGGCACTTTGTATTCGCGGATCACGGCCAGAGAATTAGCGTCGAGCGCCGTCGTCGTGTTTGAAATGCGGCTGTTGACGTAGAGGATCTTCTTGTCGGGCGAGAGGAAAAGCTGGTGCGTGCCCTTGCCCACCTTGATGCGGCGGGTGACCGCGCCGGTGGCAGGATCGACGATTGAGAGGTCATCGCTGCCCATATTGGCGACGATCAATTTGCCATTCTGCCAGACCACGCCGGCCGGTGTGTCGCCCACTTTCTCGTTCCACAGCACGTCCATCTTGCGCAGGTCGATGGCGGCCAGCTTGTTGGAGCCTTGCAGGGTGATGAAAACGCGGGAGGAATCCGGCGAATAGACCAGGTGGCTCGGCATCGACTTCAGCGGGAAGCGTTTGAGAAGCTTGTAGGTGCCAGCTTCATAGACATCGACCTGGTTGCGCGCGAGGGCATTGACAACGAGCATCTTCCCATCCGGCGAGAAGCCGAGCTGGTAGGGATCGACGATCGGCAGCCGGCGGAGAATTTCGCCCGTGGCGGGATTGAGGAAGATCAGCGCATTGCCGACCGTGTCGCCGACGATGAGTTCGCGGCCATCGGGCGTCAGCGTCCAGTGATGCGGCTCGCGCAGCGCCGGCTGGCGGCGGATTTCCGTCATGGTCGCGCGGTCGAGAATGGTCATGTCGGCATCGCCGGAATTGAGCACGACCACGACGTCTGCGGCGCGGGCGGCACTGATGCCGGCACCGAGGAGACCAGCGAGGAGGAGAGTGAGGCGGAGGGGCCGGCGCATGGGGAACTCCCGACGAAAAGCGCGATGCGGGCCGGCATAATAGGACGCTGACTCAAGGGCTTGAAGAGTACCCTTGTCGTGAAACATCAACGCCGGCCACCTCGATCTAGCATGGATCGGGAGGGCCGGCGTGATCTAAATCAAGACGCGTGCTGTGCGCGCCGCGCGGTTGGTCAGTAGCGCGGATAGGCCGGGTAGTAGCCAGGCGCCACATAGACCGGCGGCGGGGCGTAATAGGCGGGCGGTGGGGCATAGTAGGTGGGCGCCGCATAGTAAGCCGGCGGATAGGCATAAGCGGGCTGCGAATTGGCGACGATGGCGCCCACGCCCAGACCGATAATGCCGGCCGCGAGTGCGGCACCGGCCCAGTTTCCGCCGCCGCCATGGCGGTATTGCGGGTAATAGGCGCGTTGCGCCTGCTGGTGATAGCCGCCGTAACCGCCGCCATAGCCGCCCCCGCCATAGCCGCCACGGCCATGCCAGTCGGCCTTTGCCACTGCCGGAGCCACGGCCATCGCCGCGAGCACCGGGGCTGCGATCAGAAGTCGTGAAATGCCGGTCATGAGACTGCCTCGCTTTTCTGCGGGAGATCCGGTGGCGCACTGCGCGCCGCCGGTCTCGTCACAGGGGGCATTAGGCGCTGCACTCGTGGCGGGATTGCGGCGGAAAACGGTCCGGGATTTGGCATTTTCATTGCCATAGCCGGCGATCTTTGCGTTCGCACCGATCGCTGAACGCACGTGCTCCGACGCTGGGAAGCGCCGGAGCCTGCGGGATTTTAACTCTTGCCTAACCGCGCTCGTCGCGCCGGCGGAAGGGCTGCTGCTGCTGTTGCTGCTGCGGTGGCGGGCTGGCGGCGGGCGGCGGCGATGGGCGCTGCATTTGCGGTGGCGGCTGGAAGGGCTGCGGCGCCTGGACCTGCGGCGCCTGAAGCTGAGGCGGCGGGGACGCGGGACGGGGCTGCTCGAATGGGCGCTGCTGCGGCACTGGCGCGATCTGTTGCTGCTGCTGGAACGGGCGCTGTTGCGGCGCTTGTTGCGACACAGGCGGTTCGAACGGCCGCTGCTGCGGGACAGGCTGCGCGCCGGGCGCGATCTGTTGCTGCTGCTGGAACGGGCGCTGTTGCGGCGCTTGTTGCGACACAGGTGGTTCGAACGGCCGCTGCTGCGGAACAGGCTGCGGGACGGGTGCGATCGGCTGCTGTTGCTGCTGGAACGGGCGTTGTTGCGGTGCTTGCTGCGACACAGGCGGTTCGAATGGCCGTTGCTGCGGGACCGGCTGCGCGCCGGGCGCGATCTGCTGTTGCGGCTGGAACGGGCGCTGGCCGGGGATCTGTTGTGGCGCCTGCTGCTGTTGCTGTTGGAAAGGCGCCTGTTGCTGTCCTTGGAATTGCGGACGGCCGATATTTTGCGGCTGCTGGCTGCCAGGTTGCGGCCCGCCGGGCTGCTGGACCTGCTGGAACGGGCGCGGCTGGAAGGCCGGGCCGGGGGCGGATTGGCGTTGTGGCGCGCCGGCGGGGGCTGGGGCGAGGTTCATTTGGCGGGCGGCGAAGGGGCTGATTCCGGCGGTGGCCTGGGTTGGCTGGAGCGGGGCGCGGAAGGCGGTGGGGCGGCCGCCCGAAACCCTGTTCGCGTCAAAGGGCTGGGCCGACTGGCGGATTGGACGGGAGCCGGAGAAGGCGCCGGTGGGAACGAAAGTTGCGGCTCCCCGATTGGAGAAATGCTCAAAGCCCAGGTCCCGGCGGGGCGGGATGTTGCGGCCGTAATAGGGCTCGTTCACCCGCCGCCACCAACGGTCATTGGCGCGGAAGGAGGGGTAATAGGGCTCGCCGAAGCCGAGCGGCACCCAGCCGATGCTACCGGCGGTGAGGCCGATGGCGAGTCCGGTGGAGAAGCCATCGTAGTTATAAAAGTTAACCAGGGCCGGGGCGTAGGCCGGGAAGACGCCAACCTGGGCATGCGGGCCGACGGGAATCCAGGCCCAGCGGGGGCCGACGCGGGCCCAGCGGCCGTAATGGAAGGGGGTGAAGCCCCAGGGCGCATCGTCCACCCAGGTCCAGCCCCAGGGGGCAATGTAGGCCCAGTGGCCGTCGCGATAGGGGACCCAGTCGGCGGCGACATTGGGGTACCAGACGGAGCCATATTCCGGGGCGTTGCTCCAGGCGCCGTAGCGGTTGAGGTCTTCCCAGCCAGTCATTTGCTGGACGGCGGGTGGCGGCAGCGGGCCGGCGCGGCGGGTGTTTTCGTCGGCGAGGAGGCTGGCGACGCAATTGTCGCGCGGGGCCTGGGTGGTCTGGCCGCCGGGGGAGCCGTCCAG
>CANJOG010000110.1 GCA_947475475.1 Acetobacteraceae bacterium | reverse complement strand
CGTCGCGCGCTTCGGCGACCGACCCGCCTTCGAATTTCTCGGCGCGCGTATGGATTGGTCCGAAGTCGGCGCCAAGGTCGATCGCATTGCCGCCGGACTACAGGAGTTCGGCTACGCCAAGGGCACGCGGATTGCCCTCGTGCTGCCGAATTGTCCCGCCTACCCGATCTTCTTTTTCGCTGCGCTGAAAGCCGGACTCACCGTCGTCAATTGCAATCCGCTCTACACGGAACGCGAACTGGACGCGCAATTGCGCGACGCGGGTGCCGAAATTGCCGTGACGCTCGATCTGGCCGTCATGTATCCCAAAGTGGAAGCCTTGATCGGCAAGGGTGTGATTGGCCGGCTGATCGTCTGCTCCTTTGCCGAGATGCTGCCACCGGTGACCCGCGTTCTTTTCCGGCTGTTTAAACGGCGGGACGTCACCACAGTCACCTTCGACGATCGCCACATCGCGGCGCATGACCTGCTCAAATCCGGCGCGCATCCCGCTCCAGTGCAGATTGACCCCAGTCACGACATCGCCGTGCTGCAATATACCGGTGGGACCACTGGCGTTCCGAAAGCTGCGATGCTCAGTCACGCCAATCTCGTCGCAAATACCGTGCAAGGCACGCTCTGGTTCAACAATTGCGTGCCGGGACAGGAACGTGTGCTGGCCGTTCTGCCCTTCTTCCATGTCTTCGCGCTGACGACGGTGTTGCTCTACAGCGTCAACACGGGCCAGCAGATCGTCATGCTGCCGCGCTTCGAACTGAAGCAGGCTATCCGCACCATCACGCGAATGCGCCCGACCATGATGCCGGGCGTGCCGACGCTGTTCAACGCCATCGCCCAGTTTGACGGCAACGCGGATCTCAGCTCGATCAAATCATGCATCTCCGGCGGCGCCCCATTGCCTCCCGAAATCAAGCGCGCCTTCGAGACCCGCACCGGATGCAACCTGGTGGAAGGCTACGGCCTCACTGAATCCTCCCCCTGCGCCTGCTGCAATCCGGCCGGCGGGCTGAACAAGACCGGCTCCATCGGATTGCCGATGCCCATGACCGATGTCCAATTGCGCGACACCACCGATCCAACCCGCGTGGTTTCCGCTGGTGAACGCGGCGAACTTTGCATCCGCGGGCCGCAGGTAATGCTCGGCTACTGGAATCGCCCTGATGAGACAGAGAAGACATTCATCGATGGCTGGCTCCGCACGGGCGATGTCGCCACCATGGATGAGGACGGCTACTTCTACATTGTCGATCGCATCAAGGATGTGATCCTGGCTGGCGGCTACAATGTCTATCCACGCCTCATCGAGGATGCCGCCTATCGCCATCCCGCAGTCGCCGAATGTACTGTCATTGGTGTGCCCGACCCCTATCGTGGCGAGACGGTGAAGGCATTCATCGTGCGCAAGCCCGGCGCAACCCTGGCCGAGGATGACTTGATCACTTTTCTCAAGACTCAACTATCACCCATCGAAATCCCAAAGCAGGTAGAATTTCGCGATAGCCTGCCACGCACGCTGATCGGCAAGTTATCCAAGAAGGAGCTGGTTGCCGAGGAGCGCGCCAAGCGTGCTTCCACGCCAGAGGAAAAGGGATGAATTCGCAAAGTTCAGCCAAGCCAGATGATCAGTTCCATTCCATCGGCGATCTAGCCGCCGAATGTGGCATTTCCCCGCGCACGATCCGCTTTTACGAAGATCACGGCCTGATCAATCCGGCCCGGGCCGGCGCCAACCGGATTTACAATCACCGCGACCGCGCCCGCCTCAAACTGATCCTGCGTGGCAAGCGACTTGGATTCGCCCTCTCGGAGATCAAGGAGTTTCTCGATCTCTATGATCTCGACTCCACCCAATCCCGCCAGCTCGCCCTGATGCTGGAGCGAACCCGCGGGCGCATTACCGAACTCGAGCAACAGCAGAACGACATCGCCGCCACTCTTTCCGAATTGCGCGATATCGAAGCGCAGGCTCTGGCCTACCAGGCCACCACCGCCCAACCGGGCAAACGCAAACCCTCCCCCGACAGAAACGGAAGATCGCACCGGCCATGAAAACCGTTGTCATCGCGGGCTATGCCCGTTCGCCTTTCACTCCAGCCAATCGTGGTGCGCTCGCACGCGTACGGCCGGATGATCTCCTGGCCCAGACCGTGCGTGGCCTGATCGAACGCACCAAGGCTAAGCCTGAGGATATCGAAGATGTAATCGCGGGCTGCGCATTTCCGGAGGGCGAGCAGGGCTTCAATATCGGCCGCATGATCGGATTTCTTGCTGATCTGCCGATTAGTGTTGCTGGCGCCACGATTAACCGCTGGTGCGGGTCGTCGATGAATGCGATCCATATCGCGGCGGGCGCCATCCAGATGGGTGCGGGCGAATTGTTCGTCTGTTGCGGCGTGGAAAGCATGAGCCGGGTGCCGATGATGGGTTTCAACCCAATGCTGCATCCCGGCCTCGCCAAGTCGAACCCCAATGCTTATGTCTCGATGGGGCAGACTGCCGAGAATCTTGCCGTAAAATACGGGATCAGTCGCGCCCGGCAGGAGGCGTTCGCGCTCGAGAGTCAGCGTCGCGCCGGATTGGCGCAATCCACGGGACATTTCAGCGGCGAGATTGTGCCGATCACCAGCAAGGGTGGCACCGTCGACCAGGATGGCTGCCCGCGCCCCGACACGACGCTGGAAGCCCTTGCCGGTCTGAAACCGGCATTCTCGGCGTCGGGCAGCGTCACCGCCGGCACATCCTCGCCGATCACTGATGGTGCCTCGGCGGTGCTGGTCGCATCTGCTGATTATGCGGAGCGACACAATCTGCCGGTTCTGGCGCGCATTTCCGCTATCTCCGTGGCCGGCTGCGCGCCGGAGATCATGGGCATCGGCCCGGTGCCAGCAACGCAGAAAGCACTGGCCCGCGCGGGACTTTCGATGAGCGATATAGATGTGATTGAGCTCAACGAGGCCTTCGCCGCCCAAGCCCTTGCGGTCATCGACGAGCTTGGCATCGACACTGCACGCACCAATCTCGACGGCGGTGCCATCGCCCTTGGTCACCCACTCGGCGCCAGTGGCGCGCGCATTACGGGCAAGGCAGCGCAGCTTCTTGCCCGCACCGGCGGCAAGCATGCGCTCGCCAGCATGTGCATTGGCGGCGGCCAAGGTATCGCAACCATCTTGTCGAGGGTTTGAACCATGGCGATCAAGCAATGCGCCGTGCTCGGCGCGGGCACGATGGGAAGCGGTATTGCGGGACAACTCGCCAATGCCGGCATCCCCGTTTTCCTGATGGACATGCCGGCGAAGGAAGGAGCTGATCGCAGCGCCATTGCCCGCGGTGCCATCGAGAAGATGAAAAAGACCGATCCAGCACCGTTGATGTCAGCGAACGCAGCGAGACTCATTACGCCAGGAAACTTCGAGGATGATCTCGGCAGGCTCGCCGATTGCGACTGGATTGTCGAAGTAATCATCGAGAATCCCGAAATCAAGCAGCGCCTCTACAAGCAGATCGACGCGGTTCGCAAGCCAGGCTCCATCGTCTCTTCCAATACTTCTACCATTCCGCTCAGCGTGCTGGTGGAGGGGCAGTCTGATGCGTTCCGCAAGGATTTCTGCATCACCCATTTCTTCAATCCGCCCCGCTACATGCGTCTGTTAGAAATCGTGCGGGGTCCGGAGACGCGGGGAGATGCCATCGGCACACTGCAAGATCTTTGTGATAAGCAACTCGGCAAGGGCGTTGTTCTTTGTAAGGATACACCGGGCTTCATCGCCAACCGTGTCGGCACGTTCTGGATGGCCTGTGCGCTGGCTGAAGCGATCGAGCGCGGCCTGACAGTCGAAGAGGCGGACGCCGCCCATCTGCCCGCGGGCGTACCGCGCACCGGCCTTTTCGCATTGATTGATCTGATCGGCGTGGATCTGATTCCACTCGTTGTCGGCTCGCTGCTGCGGCATCTGCCCAAGAGCGACCTCCTACATAGTGTCGCGCGCGAACAGGCGCTTCTGCAGAAAATGGTCTCCGAAGGCCTTACCGGACGCAAAGGCAAGGGTGGCTTCTTCCGTGTTGATCGTGCCGCTGGCGGGAAGAAACTAGCGCTCGATCTGAAGACCGGCGAATACCGTCCGACTGTTGCGGCCAAGGATCCGGCGCTGGATATCGGCAAACGAGACTTGCGCGGCATGATCGCCCATCCGAGTAAAGTCGGCGCATATATGCAGAGCGTTCTCGTGCAACTATTCGCATACACAGCAGCGCTTGTTCCCGAAATTGCCGATGATATCGCTGCCGTCGATGAGGCGATGCGGCTCGGCTATGGCTGGAAGTATGGTCCTTTCGAACTGATGGACAGGATCGGCACGGAGGAACTTGCTAAGGCGATCGAGGCACGTGGCCAGGCGGTTCCGGAGCTTCTGCAAAAGGCTCGCGGACGCAGTTTCTACCGTGTGGAGCAGGGACGGATCGAATATCTCGACACGACTGGCGCCTATGTTCCACTCGAGCGCCCCGCCGGCGTTCTGCTGCTCTCCGACATCAAGCTTGGCGCCAAGCCATTGGTGAAAAATGGCTCCGCTGCAATCTGGGACGTCGGCGACGGCGTACTCTGCCTCGAATTCACCGGCAAGATGAATGCGCTCGACACCGATGTGCTCTCCATCATCAGCAAGGCGATCGGTCTGGTGAAATCAGGCTACACGGGCTTGGTGATCTACAATGAGGGAGCCAATTTCTCGGTCGGCGCAAATCTTGGTCTCATTCTGTTCGGCATCAATGTCGCTGCCTGGGATACGATGGGGGAAATGATCAATGCAGGGCACGCGGCTTTCAAAGCGCTGAAATATGCGCCCTTCCCTGTCGTTGCCGCTCCCGCGGGCATGGCGCTCGGCGGCGGCTGTGAGATCACCTTGCATTGCGACGCTGTCCAGGCGCATGCTGAGACCTATATGGGCCTCGTCGAGGTTGGCGTCGGCATCATCCCCGGCTGGGGCGGCTGCAAGGAATTGCTGGCGCGCTGGCAGGCAAGTCCGGCGTTGCCGAAAGGCCCGATGCCACCTGTCGCCAAGGCCTTCGAAATCATCTCCACCGCACAGACAAGCAAATCGGCCGCCCAGGCACGCGAACTTGGATTTCTGCGTGAAACCGATGCGGTCACGATGAATCGTGACCGTCTGCTCTTCGATGCCAAACAGCGCGTGCTTGCGCTGGCTGAGAATTACACGCCACCGCTCCCGCCGGAATTCCGGCTACCAGGTCCGAATGGTGCCGCAGCACTTGGCCTCGCCGTCGCACAATTTGAAGCGCAGGGTAAGGCGAGTGAACATGATGCCGCGGTGGCCACAGAACTCGCGCGTATCCTCACCGGCGGTGATACCGACATGCAGGATGTTCTCGCCGAGGATGACATCACCACATTGGAACGCGAAGCCTTCCTGAAGCTGGTGCGCCAGCCAAAGACCATCGCGCGGATCGACCATATGCTTGCCACCGGCAAGCCGCTGCGTAACTGAGGGAGCAGGAACCATGGCAACCTATCAGGCCCCGCTGCGCGACATGCGTTTCGTGCTGCACGAAATACTCAATGTCGGGCAACTTGCATCCCTCCCAGGCTACGAACAGGCTACGCCCGATTTGATCGACGCGGTGCTCAGCGAGGCCGCCAAAATCGCAGAGGAAGTGCTCTTCCCGATCAACCTCTCCGGCGATGCTGAGGGCTGCATCCTGGAGAATGGCGTGGTGCGCACACCAAGAGGCTTCAAGGAGGCCTATCGCACGTTCGCGGAAGGCGGATGGACGGCACTCGATTGCGATCCGGAATTCGGCGGACAGGGCATGCCAACGTCGGTTGGTTTCGTGGTCAAGGAGATGATGTCCTCGGCCAATCTGGCATTCGGCATGTATCCCGGCCTCAGCCACGGTGCATATCTGGCACTTCATGCACATGGCGATGAGGCCACCAAGCGCGCCTATCTGCCGAAACTTGTCGATGGTACCTGGTCCGGCACAATGTGCCTGACCGAACCGCATTGCGGAACCGATCTTGGCCTGATCCGCACGCGCGCCGAACCGGCAGGCGATGGCAGCTACCGCATCACGGGGACGAAGATTTTCATCTCGGCCGGCGAGCACGATCTCACCGAGAATATTCTCCATCTCGTTCTGGCGAAGCTGCCGGATGCACCTCCCGGCACACGCGGAATTTCTCTGTTCCTGGTGCCGAAATTCCTGCCCACCGCGGATGGCAAGCCTGGCACGCGCAACGGCGTCGCAGTCGGCTCGCTCGAGCACAAAATGGGAATTCGAGCATCATCGACCTGCGTGATGAATTTCGACGCGGCGCAAGGCTGGCTGATTGGCGGTGCGCATCAGGGCATGAAATGCATGTTCACCATGATGAATGCCGCGCGCCTTGGCGTTGGCATTCAAGGTCTGGGCGTTGCCTCCACCGCCTATCAATCCGCCGTCGCCTACGCCAAGGATCGCCGCCAGGGCCGCGCGATGGGCAAAAATGCCTCAGCACCAAGCAACGATGCCGATCCGATCATCGTGCACCCAGATGTGCGCCGCATGTTGCTGGAAGTTCGTGCCGGTACCGAAGCCTCACGCGCACTGGCCTATTGGGTGGGGATGGAACTCGACCGTGCGGAGCGTCACCCAGACCCAACAGTGCGTCAGGAAGCCGACGATCTCGTTGCCCTCCTCACGCCAATCATCAAATCCGTGCTGACCGATCATGGCTTCGACTCTGCCAAT
>CANJOG010000109.1 GCA_947475475.1 Acetobacteraceae bacterium | reverse complement strand
GAACCACACAAATGGTCAGCCAGATACAGAAGCTATCCGACCACAAGTGATGAATTTCCGCAGCCTGCTAGAAGGCTGCAACGGGCGCGTGAGGACGGCAATATTCCGCTCTCGCGGGAGTTTCCCGCACTCGCCTCGCTCGGCGCAGCCACGCGTGTCATGATGATGCTGTTGCCGGCGATGACATCGTCGATGGTGCGCAGCCTGCGCGGATTTCTGGAAATTGCGGGACGCTGGCGGCTGGAGGATGGGGTCTCGGCGCCGCTCTTTGCGGCGGTGCAGGCATTGGCCTTGGGGGCAGCGCCGTTCCTGGCCGCCGTGCTGGTTGCGGGTGTCGCATCCTCGTTGCTGCAATCTGGGTTTGTGTTGAATGGCGCGGCGCTGATGCCGGATCTGGCGCGGCTGTCGCCGATGCGCGGTATCAAGCGTTTGGTGGGCCTCGATCACTTCGCCGACGTGCTGAAATCGCTGTTCAAGGTCGGCGTGCTCGGCTTCGGGCTGTGGCGCGTGTTCTCCTCCGATGCCGCGGTGATTGCCGGCACGATGCAGGCCGATCTGCCGCAGATTCTCGACCGTGTGCTGCGCGGCGTGCTGCATGTGCTGATCTTCCTGCTTGCCGGCCAGGCGGCGCTGACGGCGGGTGACATGCTGTGGGTGCGGCTGCGGCACGCAAAGTCGCTGCGGATGACGCGCGAGGAGATCAAGGAAGAATCCAAGGAGAATGACGGCAATCCGCTCATCAAGGGCAGGCTGCGGCGGATCAGGCAGCAGCGCGCCAAACAACGCATGATGGCGGCGGTGCCCTCGGCGACAGTGGTCGTGACGAACCCGACGCATTACGCTGTGGCGCTGAAATACGAGCGCGGCAAAGCGGCGGCGCCGACAGTCGTGGCCAAGGGGGTGGATGAGGTGGCGGCACGGATTCGTGAGATGGCGCGCGAGCACCGCATTCCACTGGTGCCGAACCCGCCTTTGGCGCGCGCGCTCTACAAGGTGGAGCTGGATGTCGAGATTCCCGCCGAGCATTTCCAGGCGGTGGCGGAGCTGATCGCCTATGTCTGGGGGCTGCGGGGCAAGGCCGCCGGCAGTGCTCCGGTCTTGTGATGGAAAATCACCGATGACGGCATGGCGCCATAGGATTGCGCGGATGCTTGGCCTCGCGCCGGAGCGGGTGGACATGCTGGCCCGTCTGGCAGCGCCAATGGAGGCGGCGACGGGGGCGGTGTTCGAGCATGCCGGGGCGGGAATCGCGATTCTCGATCGTGTGGGATGCGTGGTGCGAGCGAACCGCGCTCTGGCGGCGCTGGTTGCAGCCGAGGTGGGACAGTCCGCCGCGCTGATGTTCGAGGATGAGGACGCGGCGGCGCGGTTCGCGGCGGCGCTGCGGGCCGCTTTGCTGGCGAAGGCGGAACAGGGATTCACCGCCGTGCTGGCGGGCTCGGCGCGTCCGGTGCAGGTCACGCTGGTGCCGCTGGCGGAGGCGGATGGGCGAGTCGAGGCGCTGCTGCTGCGTCTGACGGATATGTCGGTGCAGCGCGGGCTGGAGCAGCAATTGGCGGATGCGCGGAAGATGCAGGCGGTCGGGCAGCTTGCCGGCGGCATCGCGCATGATTTCAACAATCTGCTTGCCGCGATTTCGGCCGCGGCGGAATCCGTGACGGATCGGACCGGGGAGAGCCCTGAGACGGTGGAGGATGCGCGCGAGATTTTGCAGGCGGCGCGACGCGGTGCCGATCTGGTGCGCCAACTGCTCGCCTTTGGCCGCCAGCAGACATTGCAGCCGCGTCCAGTCGAGGTGAATGCGGCGATTCGCGGCCTGTCCGGCCTGCTCGGGCGGCTGCTGGGCCGGTCGGTAAGGTTGGAACTCGATCTGGAGGAGCCAGGACGTGTGGTGCGGGCCGATCCGGGGCAGCTCGATCAGATTCTGGTCAATCTGGCGGTGAATGCGCGCGATGCGATGGCGAAAGCGGGGGAACAGGCGGGGGTGGTTCGTTTCTGCACCACCCATGCGACGCTGCTGCGGCCTGTCGAGAGCGGTCATGCCCTGCTGCCGGAGCCGATCCCTGCAGGCCGCTATGTGTTGATCCAGGCAGAGGATGGCGGGCCGGGCATTCTGCCTGAGGTGTTGCCGCGGATTTTCGAGCCATTTTTCACCACGCGGCGTGGGGAGGGCGGCACCGGGCTGGGCCTGTCCACCGTGCTGGGCATTGTGCGGCAATCCGGCGGCTATCTGGCGGTCGATTCCGCGCCGGGGGCCGGGGCGCGGTTTTCGATCTACCTGCCGCGTTGGGATGGCGCCCTGCCGGCAGCGGAGCCGGTGCGGGCGGTGGTGCCGTCCCCTGCGGCGTCGCCAGTTCAGGGGCGCACGCTGCTGCTGGTGGATGACGAGGCGCCTGTGCGCAGGCTGGCCGAGCGGGCCTTCGCCAAGGCGGGCTGGCGCGTGTTGGCGGCCGAGGATGGCGAATCGGCGCTGGCGAGGGCGGAGGCAGAGCCGGGCGCGCTCGACCTGGTGATCAGCGACGTCATCATGCCCGGTATGGATGGCGCGGCCCTGCTGGAGCGGCTGCGTGAGGCGCGGCCGGGCCTGCCGGCGATCCTGGTGTCAGGCTATGCCGCCGAGGCACTCGGGCATGAGCTGGCGGCGCTTAACGTTGTCTTCATCGCCAAGCCGTATGGGTTGAAGGACCTGGTCGCCAGGGCGGGGGAATTGGTGCCTGCCGAGCCGGTCCTGCCGGTTTCCTCCTGAAAACGGGGCCGGGACGGGCAGAGTTGTTCGAATTTTGTTCTTGCGGGACGGCAAAACAGAACGTACAGAGAACGCATAGTTAACGCCTCACGGCCAAACTCGCCGCCGAGATTGCTCCGCCCGCGCTGCTCTGCCAGGATTGGCAGGCGATTCGCGGCACGCATCGGGCGAATATGGCCGGGCGGGGCAAACCACAGGTTGAATCCGGAGTACTCCGATGGACAAGAACAAGGCGCTCGACGCCGCCCTTTCCCAGATTGAACGGGCTTTTGGCAAAGGCTCGATCATGCGCATGGGCGCGCGGTCGGGTGATGAACAGATTGAGGTGATCCCCTCCGGCTCGCTGGGGCTGGATCTCGCAGTCGGTATCGGCGGCATACCGCGCGGCCGTATCGTCGAGATCTACGGGCCGGAAAGCTCGGGCAAGACGACACTGGCCCTGCATATTATCGCAGAGGCGCAAAAGCGCGGCGGCACTTGCGCCTTTATCGATGCCGAGCATGCGCTTGATCCGATCTATGCCCGCAAGCTCGGCGTGGATGTCGATAATCTGCTGATTTCCCAGCCCGATGCCGGTGAACAGGCGCTTGAGATCGCCGATACGCTGGTGCGCTCCGGCGCGGTCGATGTGCTGGTGGTCGATAGCGTCGCCGCCCTGGTGCCGCGGGCCGAACTCGAAGGCGAGATGGGCGATTCCCATGTCGGCCTGCATGCGCGCCTGATGAGCCAGGCGCTGCGTAAGCTCACCGGCTCGGTCTCGCGCAGCAAGACCACTTTGATCTTCCTCAACCAGATTCGCCTGAAGATCGGCGTGATGTTCGGCAATCCGGAGACCACGACGGGCGGTAATGCGCTGAAATTCTATGCCTCGATCCGCCTTGATATCCGCCGCATCGGCCAGATCAAGGATCGTGACGAAGTTGTCGGCAACCAGACCCGCGTGAAGGTGGTGAAGAACAAGCTCGCCCCGCCATTCCGTCAGGTCGAGTTTGACATCATGTATGGCGAAGGCATCAGCAAGGTTGGTGAACTCATCGATCTCGGTGTGAAGGCCAATATCGTCGAGAAATCCGGCGCCTGGTTCAGCTGCGACAGCACGCGCATCGGCCAGGGCCGGGAGAACGCCAAGCAGTATCTGCGCGACCATCCGGATATGGCGAATTCGATCGAGCAGCGCGTCCGTGATCAGGCTGGCGTGGTGCAGAATGCCATGTTGGCGCCGCCTGAGGACGGTGATGCCGAGGCGGCGGAGTGAATTTCGGCGACACGCTGAGATAGCGAAGGGGCCTGGGAGAAATCCCAGGCCCCTTTTTCGTTGTCGGATGGAGGTTGCTCAGCCCTGTTCGAGCAACGCCGTGACGCGGCGGGCGAAAGCGGCCGGATCGGTGGGTGAATCGCCGTCCTGCAGGCGGGCGAGGTCGAGCAGCAGGCGGGATTGCTCGACAAGTTCCTCGCCCTTCTCGGCGCGGGCGGCGAGTGCGCGGATGGCGGGATGGCGCGGATTGAGTTGCAGCACCGAACTCAGCGTCACGTCGCGGCCGGCACGGCGAAGCAGGCGCTGCATCTGGAGGTCCGGACCGCCACCACCGGCGGCGAGCACCACGGCGCTGTCCACCAGGCGGTCGGTGGCGGCGACGTCGGAGACATCGGTGCCGAGTGCTGCCTTGATCGTCTCGATCAGCCCGGTGACATCGGCGGCCTCGCCCAGTGTCTCGTCGGGGGTGAATTTGTCGAGATCGGCATGGCCCTGGGTGACGCTGCGGAGTTTCTTGCCGTCGAATTCGCCGAGGCGTTCGGGCCAGAAATTATCGATCGAATCGGCGAGTAACAGCACTTCGATGCCCCGAGCCCGGAAGCCTTCGAGCTGCGGGGACTTCGCCACGCCGTCGAGATCGTCGCCGGCGAGATAGTAGATCGCCTCCTGCTCCGGCTTCATACGCGTGATGTAGTCCGGCAACGTGGTCAGGCCCTCCTCCGAGGAGGAGCGGAAGCGCAGCAGCGGGGCGAGATCGGCGCGGTGGTCGTTATCTTCCCACACGCCTTCCTTCAGCACCGGGCCGAAGACGTTCCAGAATTTCAGGTAGTCCTCGGCGTCCTTGGAGCGGTTCTTGAGTTCGCCGAGCACGCGGTTGATCAGCGCGCGGCGGATGCGGGCGAGCACCGGGGTGGATTGCAGCATTTCGCGTGAGACGTTGAGCGGCAGATCCTCGGTATCGACCACGCCCTGCACGAACCGCAGCCAGGCCGGCAGCAGATTGGCCTGGTCGGTGATGAACATGCGCTTCACATGCAGGCGGAGGCGGCTTTCGCGCTGTTCCTCCACCGGCATGAAGGGCTTGGCACCGGGGATGAACAGCAGGGCGGCGAAATCCACCGTGCCTTCGGCGCGCCAGTGCAGCGTGGCCCAGGGCTCGTCGAAGTAGTTGCCGAGATGGCGCCAGAACTCTTTGTATTCTTCTTCGGTGACGGCGGACTTCGCCTTACGCCACAGCGCGGTGCCGGCGTTCGCCGCGACATCCTTGCCATCGCGCACGATCATCACCGGCACGTCGATGTGATCGGACCATTTCTTGATGATCGTCTCGAGCCGGTATTCCTCGAGGAAATCGTCGGAGTTTTCGCGCACATAGAGGGTGATGGTGGAGCCGGCACGATCGCGCTCGGCAGGCGCGAGGGTGAATTCCCCGGCCCCTTCGGAACTCCACTTCCAGGCGGCCTCTTCGCCAGCCGGACGGGAGACGACATCGACGCGTTCTGCGACCATGAAGGCGGAATAGAAGCCGACGCCGAACTGGCCGATCAGGCTGGGCCGGTCTTCCGGATTGGCGGTGGCGAGCTTCTCACCGAAAGCGCGGGTGCCGGAGCGGGCGATGGTGCCGAGATTGGCGATCAGATCCTCGCGCGTCATGCCGATGCCATCATCCTCGATGGTGATAGTGCGGGCTTCCTTCTGCACCGAGATGCGCACGCAGGCGCCTTCCGGCGGGGTCAGCGCGGTGTTGGACAGGCCCTCGAACCGGCGGCGGTCGATCGCGTCCGCGGCATTGGCGACGAGTTCGCGCAGGAAGATTTCACGATCCGAATAGAGCGAGTGCACCACCAGATCGAGCAGACGCCCGACCTCGGCGCCGAAGCCGTGGCGTTCGATCGAACCGGGGGCGATCGAGCCGGGGGCGATGGTCTCGCTGGTCGTTTCGGTCATCGGGATATTCTCTCCGTCGGTTGGTCTGTCCGGGGCCGCATATAGGCAGGTTGGACGGGAGTTCAAACCCGTGTTTGGCGTGCGGCGCCGAAATGGTGGATTGGCGTGGTTTGATCGATTTAGTCAATCATAAGGCAACATATTATCGATTTGAAATGTGTCGTGCGTCGTCCGACCTCGCCCTTCAGGCGTTAACCGCAGGTCAAGGTGGGAAGAAAATGGCAAACGACAATACATGTCCGGTGATGGGTTCGGCTCAGGCGCCCGGCGCGGCGGCGGTACGGACGAACAGTGACTGGTGGCCGGACCGGCTGAGCCTGAAGATGCTGCGCCGGAATAGCGCCGCATCCAGCCCGATGGGGCGCGATTTCGACTATGCGGCGGCGTTCAACAGCCTCGATCTGGCGGCGCTGAAGGCCGATCTTATGGCGTTGATGACGACGTCGCAGGAGTGGTGGCCGGCCGATTACGGGCATTACGGTCCGTTCTTCATCCGCATGGCCTGGCATAGCGCCGGGACCTATCGCATCGGCGACGGGCGGGGCGGGGCAGCCTCGGGCATGCAGCGTTTCGCGCCGCTGAATAGCTGGCCGGACAATGCCAATCTCGACAAGGCGCGGCGGCTGCTCTGGCCGCTCAAGCAGAAATACGGGCAGAAAATCTCCTGGGCCGATCTGATCGTTCTCGCCGGCACCTGCGCGCTGGAATCGATGGGGCTGACGGTTTTCGGCTTCGCCGGTGGGCGTGCGGATGTCTGGGAGGCGGATGACAATATCTATTGGGGCCCGGAAGGCACCTGGCTGGGTG
>CANJOG010000108.1 GCA_947475475.1 Acetobacteraceae bacterium | reverse complement strand
GCCCTTTGTCGCCTTGGGCGGCGCGGGAGATGCGCAGGCCGAGATGGTCGCCCGCGCCGAGTGTGCGGCCGGGAGGGCTGGCGCTGTCGGGCAGGAAGCCATCCGGGCTGCCGGTCAGCGCGATGAAGGAGCCGGCCATGCCGGGGACATGGGCGATGACGCGGCCGCGATGCAGGTCGCCTACGCCGTCCGGGGCGCCGGGGCGCCAGATGGCGAATTCCTCAAGTTGGTCGCCACGGGTCAGCGCCACACGCACTTCGCCGGGGCTGCCCAGGGCGAAGATGCGGAGGGATTTCACGGAATGCGCCATCCGCGCCCGCGCAGGAGCTGGGCGGTCTCGAACAGCGGCAGGCCGACCACGTTGGAATAGCTGCCGGAGACGAAGCGGATGAAGCTCGCCGCCGCGCCCTGGATGGCATAGCCGCCGGCCTTGCCCTGCCACTCGCCGGTGGCGATGTAGGCGTGTTTCTGCTCGTCGGAGAGGCGGGCGAAGGCGACCACGGATTCCACCAGGCGTTCGGTGGTCTTGCCACCTCCGGTCAGCACCACGCAGGTAAACACGGTGTGGCGGCGGCCGGAGAGAAGGTCGAGGCAGGCGCGGGCCTGGTCCTCGGTCTCGGCCTTGGGGAGAATGCGGCGGCCGAGGCCCACCACCGTATCGGCGGCGAGGAGGAGCGCGTCGTCAGGGCATGCGCCCGCGTCCACACCTGCTTGCGCCTTGCCATGGGCGAGGCGGTGGACATGGGCGCGCGGGGTCTCCGCCTTGAGCGGGGACTCGTCAATATCGGTGGGCAGGATTGCGTCGGGGTGAAGCCCGATCTGGGCCAGGAGATCACGCCTGCGCGGTGACGCGGAGGCGAGGATCAGCCGCGGACGGGCGAAAACGGTCCGCGACTCCTCGTCAGCCATGCGTGAAATTACTTGAAGCGGAAGGTGATGCGACCCTTGGAAAGGTCGTATGGGGTCATCTCCACATTGACCCGGTCGCCGGCCAGAACGCGGATGCGGTTTTTGCGCATCTTGCCGCTGGTGTGAGCAAGAATCGTATGTTCGTTGTCGAGTTTCACGCGGAACATGGCGTTGGGCAGAAGCTCCATCACCATGCCGCTGAACTCGATCATGTCTTCTTTAGACATCAGACCTCGTTTCAGGAATCAAAAGGATCGTCGTTTGACGGGGCCGGAACATGATCGTCGCCCCCGCCCAGGTCAAGTTTTGTCGCACTCAACTATGTCGAGAGTCAGTTCTTGCCCATCAATTCTGGCCCAGCCGTACGGCGATACTGCGGCCATGCGCATCGAGGCCTTCGGCAGCAGCCAGCGCCACGCTGGCGGGGCCGACGGCGCGCAAAGCTGCTTCGTCGGCCTCGATCCAGGTGGTGCGCTTGAGGAAGTCGAACACCGACAGGCCGGAGGCGAAGCGGGCGGTGCGGCCGGTGGGCAGGACGTGGTTGGGGCCGGCCACATAGTCGCCCACGGCTTCCGGGCACCAGGGGCCGAGGAAGGCGGCGCCGGCATGGCGGATGCGGGCGAAGATGGCATGGGCGTCGGGCAGCAGGATCTGCAGATGCTCGGGCGCCAGGCGGTTCACCAGATCGACGGCCTCGTCCCAGGTCTGCACAAGGATGATGGCGCCATGCGCGTCCCAACTGGCGCGCGCGATGGCGGCGCGGGGGAGGGTGGCGAGTTCGTCCTGCACCGCTGCGGCGACGGCGTCGGCGAGGGCCTGGCTATCGGTGATCAGGATGGATTGCGCGGCCTCGTCATGCTCGGCCTGGGCCAGCAGGTCGATGGCGACGTGGCGGGGATCGGCTGAGGCATCGGCCATGACGACGACTTCGGAGGGGCCGGCGATGGAGTCGATGCCGACATGGCCGAAGACCTGGCGCTTGGCCTCGGCGACATAGGCATTGCCGGGGCCGACGATGCGGTCCACCGGGGCGATGCTGGCGGTGCCGTAGGCGAGGGCGGCGACGGCCTGGGCGCCGCCGACGCGGTAGATTTCGGACACGCCGGCACGGCGGGCGGCGGCGAGGACCAGCGGGTTGAGCACGCCGCCTGGGGTCGGCACGGTCATGGCGATGCGCTCCACGCCGGCGACGCGGGCCGGCATGGCGTTCATCAGCACCGAGGACGGGTAGGCGGCCTTGCCGCCGGGCACGTAGAGGCCGACCGCATCAAGTGCGCGCCAACGCATGCCGAGGCGCATGCCTTGCTCGTCGGTGTAATCCAGGTCACGCGGCATCTGGGCGCGGTGGAAGGCTTCGATGCGGTTTGCGGCGGTATCGAGGGCCGCCAGCAGTTCGGGGCTGACTTGGGCGACGGCGGCGTCGATTTCGGCTGATGTGATGCGCAGACGATCGGCGGTCAGCTCCATGCGGTCGAAGCGGGCGGTGTAGTCGAGCAGGGCAGCGTCACCGCGGGCGCGGATATCGGCGATGATGGCGGTGACGGCGCGGTCCACCGTCTCCGTCGTCTCGCGCGCCTGGCCGAGCATGGTGGTGAATTCGGCTTCGAAGCCGGACTCGGTCGTCGCCAGGCGCTGCATCAGGCGGCCTTGCCGGAGGCCATGGCGGCGCGGAAGCGGTCGATCCAGGCGCCGACGCGCTCCGGGTCGGTTTTCAGCGCGGTGCGGTTGACGATCAGGCGCGAGGTCACCTTGGCGATGACTTCCGTCTCGACCAGGCCATTGGCCTTCAGCGTGGAGCCGGTGGCGACGAGATCGACGATGAGGCGGGCGAGCCCCATGGACGGGGCGAGTTCCATTGCGCCGTTGAGGTGCACGACTTCGGCATGGATGCCGCGGGCGGCGAAGTGGCGGCGGGTGAGGGTGGGGTATTTGGTGGCCACGCGCACGCCGGACCAGCGGCGCGGATCATCGGCGCCGGCGGTTGCGGCCGGTTCGGCCACCGAGATGCGGCAGGCGCCGATGCCGAGGTCGATCGGGGCGTAGATTTCGGGATAGTCGAATTCCATCAGCACATCGGCGCCGCAAATGCCGAGTTGCGCGCCGCCGAAGGCCACGAAGGTGGCGACGTCGAAGGAGCGGACGCGGATGACATCCAGCATCGGATCATTGGTCGGGAACCGCATGTGGCGGCTGTTCTCGTCGCTGTAATCGGGCGCCGGATGCACGCCGGCCGCGGCGAGCAGCGGGCCGCATTCGGTGAGGATACGGCCCTTGGGCAAAGCGAGAACCAGCGGGCTCTCCGCCTGGCTGGCGAGCGAGGCGGCGCGAAAAGGGGCGGTCATGCAGGTGTTCCGGCTGACATTATCGCAGTGAAGCAAAATGGCGCGCGGGAGGTAGCATCATGCCCCATCGCGCGGAATAGCTAGGCACTCAGACGTTCTATGTCCGCCCCGCAGGCCGCGAGTTTCCGCTCGACGGCTTCGTAGCCGCGATCGAGGTGATAGACGCGGCTGATGGTGGTCTGGCCCTTGGCGGCGAGCGCTGCGAGCACAAGGGAGAGCGAGGCGCGGAGATCGGTTGCCATGACCGGGGCGCCGGACAGGCTGGGGACGCCGCGGACGATGGCCGAGGCGCCATGGACATTGATGCGCGCGCCCATGCGGTTGAGTTCGGGCACGTGCATGAAGCGGTTTTCGAAGATGGTCTCGCTGAGCATGGCGGCACCCTCGGCGACGCACATCAGGGCCATGTACTGGGCCTGCATGTCGGTCGGGAAGCCAGGATAGGGCTCGGTGCTGACATCGGTGCCGGAGAGTGTGCGGGCGCGGGTGACCAGCAGGCCGTCCGATTGTTCGGAGATTTCGACGCCACATTCGGCCAGCGTGCGGGCCAGGGCTTCCATCTGGTCCAGCCGCGCGCCGCGTAGGAGCAGCGAACCGCCGGAGATGGCGGCGGCGCAGGCGTATGAACCGGCCTCGATCCGGTCCGGGATGATGCGGTGGTCGGCGCCGTGCAGGCGCTTGACGCCCTCGATGACCAGCTTGTCGGTACCGACGCCCTCGATGCGGGCACCCATGGCGATCAGGCAGTGGGCCAGATCGATGATTTCCGGCTCGCGCGCGGCATTGGCGATGGTGGTGCGGCCATCGGCCAAGGTGGCAGCCATTAGCAGGTTTTCGGTCGCACCCACGGAGACAAAGGGCATCAGGATGGTCGCACCCTTCAAGCCCTGCGGCGCGCTGGCATCGACATAGCCGCCTTCGAGCTTGATGGTCGCACCCATCTGCTCAAGCCCCTTGAGGTGGAGGTCCACCGGGCGGGCGCCGATGGCGCAGCCGCCGGGGAGGCTGACGCGGGCGGTGCGGACGCGGGCGAGCAGCGGGCCGAGGACGAGGATGGAGGCGCGCATCTTGCTGACGATGTCGTAGGGCGCTTCGTCATTGGTGATGGCGCCGCCGATGGAGAGGCGGCGGCCTTCCGGCTCTTGTGGCTCGACGGCCACGCCATGCTGGGAGATCAGCGAGGACATGGTGCGGATATCGGCGAGCTTGGGCACGTTGGAGAGCACCAGGCGCTCATCGGTGAGCATGCCGGCGGTCATCAGCGGCAGGGCGGCATTCTTGGCGCCGCCAATCTCGATGCTGCCCTCGAGGGGGCGGCCGCCGCGGATGCGGATCACGTCCATGGGTGGTGATCCTTCAGAGTTTCGGCAGCGAGACGCCGCGCTGGTGCATGTATTTGCCGGCTCGGTCCGCGTAGCTGACTTCCGGCGGGGCCTCGCCCTGGAGGAAGAGGAACTGGCAGATGCCCTCATTGGCGTAGATGCGGGCGGGCAGCGGGGTGGTGTTGGAAATCTCGATGGTCACCTGGCCTTCCCATTCGGGCTCCAGCGGGGTGACGTTCACGATGATGCCGCAACGGGCATAGGTGGATTTGCCGAGGCAGATGACCAGCACATCGCGCGGGATGCGGAAATATTCGATGGTGTGGGCAAGCGCGAAGCTGTTGGGCGGGATGATGCAGACCGGAACCTTGCGGGTGACGAAGCTGTCGGCGCTGAAGGATTTCGGATCGACCACGGCGCTGTCGACATTGGTGAAAATCTTGAATTCGTCGGCAACGCGCGCATCGTAGCCATAGCTGGACAGGCCGTAGCTGATGACGCCCTCGCGGCGCTGGGCCTCGACGAAGGGCTCGATCATGTTGTGCTCGGTCGCCTGACGGCGAATCCAGCGATCGGAAAGGATGGGCATCTGGCGAGGGTCCTTGGGTAGCGTGGGCTTTGGCGGCGTGGGGGCCGGTCTAACCCAGTGGCTTCGTGCCGGGCAAATCCTGGTGCGCGGGGGAGTTCATCGTTCCGAAACCAGGATAAGGCGACACTGCCCGCGTTCGCGGCGCTCTTGCCCGGACAAATTCGGAAGGAGAGACCGATGCCGTTCAGCATCGAGATCGAATTCCGGGTTTGGAGATGGCGGCTCAGGCTGAAACTGAGCCGCCGTTAGTCTCCAGAACCGGCAGGTGGGCTGCTGAAAGGCAGCTCACCTAGCCGGGGAAATTAGGCGGTGAGGGGGGCGGATGCAACCATAAAGTGTGGAACCGGACGGCATGGGGAGCCTCCAGGCCGGTTGCGGCCGGGGTCAGGCGCGCGGTGTGACGGTGACGTGCAACTCGCGCATCGGCATGAAGTTCAGCGCGAAATTATGCACCGGCTCGGGCAGGGGCTTTGCCAGGGTGAAGCCTTCCAGCCGGTCCAGCAGAGCCTCGGCCGCCACCATCAGCTCGGTGCGGGCGAGCACCGCGCCCGGGCAGAAATGCGCACCGGCGCCGTAGGCGAGATGCGAGGTGGCGTTCGGGCGCGCGATGTCCAGCTTGGCCGGGCAGGCGAAATGCGATTCGTCACGATTGGCGGCAGCATAGCGCATGATGCAGATCGAGCCGGCCGGGATGGTGGTGCCGCCGATGTCCACATCCACCTTGGTGATGCGGAACAGGCCCTGCACCGGGCTTTCCCAGCGCAGGCTTTCCTCGATGAAGTTGCGGATCTTGCTGGGGTCGGCGCGCAGTTCGGCGACCAGGTCAGGGAAGCGGACAAACTGCCACATCATATGGCCCAGCGCCGTTGTGACGGTGTCATAGCCGCCGCTGATGAGCTGGTGCAGAACGTTCTGGAGTTCGTGCATTGACAGCGGTTCCTCGCCCTCGATGCCCTGCACGAGTTCGCTGATCAGATCAGCCTTTGGCGCGGCCCGGCGCTGCTCGATCATGTCGGCGAGGTAATGCTGCATTTCCAGCTCGGTCTCGGCGACCTTGGTGATCTGCTCCTGAGTGAGATTGGGGTTGAAGGGCGCGTGCAGGTTCTCCGCCCAACGCTTGAAGGTGCGGTATTCGCTGCTCGGCAGGCCGATCTGTTCGGCGACGATGATGCCGGGGAAGGGGACGGCGAAATCAGCGAGGAATTCGCAGGTCTCACCCGCTTTGGCCTTCTCGATGATGGCGTCAATCAGCTTGGCGGCGTGGTCGCGCAGTTGCGGGGTCAGGGCGCGGGCGTGGCGGGGGCCAAGCACGCGATCGACGATGCCGCGGGTACGGTTATGCAGCGGCGGGTCGGTGCGTTGCAGGGTGGGGACGTGCTCCCAGCCGCGCGTGCGGAGGATGCCCATGAAGGTCTCGAAATTCTCGGTCTTTTGCATCACCTTGCCGCGTTCGACGACGCTGGAGAAACGTTCCGGATCGCGGAGCGCGGCGCGCACGTCGTCGTATTTGGTCAGGATGTAGATGCCGGTCTGCGGCATGCGATAGACCGGCTGCTGTTCATGCAGGACGCGGTAGAATTCGTAGGGGTCGCTCGCCGTCGCGTGGTCGAGCAGGTTGAAGTCTTCCGGCTT
>CANJOG010000107.1 GCA_947475475.1 Acetobacteraceae bacterium | reverse complement strand
CCCCCCCCCCACGCCGATGCTCTCGAAGATGCTCGCGACGGACTGAGCCACCCAGCCGGACATGGAGATGATCTGCCAGGCGAGTGGCAGCGCCATCGCGACGGCGGCCACGCCGATGGTGCCGTTTCGCCAGAGCAGGATGGAGGTGGCTCCGGTCGCGGTCAGCAGGCAGGCATTCAGGATCGCCATTGCGCCGGTGAGCGTCGCGGTCATGCGCATCTGGCGGCGGAAGGCCTCGGTCAACCGGACCACGCCCTCGCGCACATGTTCATCCTCGTCGCGGGCGCGGGCGAAGAGCTTGACGGTCAGGATATTGGTGTAGCTGTCCACCACCCGCCCGGTGAGGTTGGCTCGCGCCTCGGATGCGGCGCGCGAGCGGTCCCGCAGGCGGGGCACGGCGGCGCGGAGCAGGGCGGCATAGGCCGCGAACCAGGCGAGCATGGGCAGGGCCAGGCGCCAGTCGGCGGTGGCCAGCAAGGTGATGGCGCTGGTGCCGTAGACGAGGATGTACCAGACGGCATTTGCCCCCTGGACCACCGAATCGCGCAATGAGGGGCCGGTCTGCATCACCCGCGCGGCCAGCCGCCCGGCGAAATCGTTCTGGAAAAACCCCCAGCCCTGGCGGACGAGATGGAAATGGCTCTGCCAGCGGACGAGATTGGTCAGGCCGGGCGTGACGATCAGATTGGTGATGATGGATTGCGTAATGATTGCCGCCGGGCGGGCAATCAGCAGCACGACCGCCATGGCGAGCAGTGTGGTTCCGGATTCGGCGAATAGCGTCTCCGGGTTGTGAGTAGTCAGCAGGCCGACAATGCGGCCGAGAAACACCGGGATGGTGGCATCAAGGAGTGCGACGCAAAGGCCGGCGAGGAAGAGAGCGGCGAGTTGCGGGCGGACCTGGCGGATGAAATGCCAGTAGAACCCGCCCAGCCGGTCTGGCGGCGCCAACAGAGGTGGTGGTGCCGTTGGGTCGAGCAGATTTTCGATCCGCCTGAACATGTCCATCCGGGGGAAGGGGTGCGCTGGTTTGCCGGTTCGGTCAATCCGCCTACCGATCGGGGCTGAGTGCTGAGTGGCGAACACGGCACAGTAATAAGAACGCAACACAATATCGATTACTTGTAGAAATGAAGTGTGCCGCGGATTCGGAAAAGTTGAGCGCGACGGCTGTCGTGCAGGTTGGTGGGAATGCTAGGCCATCTTGGGTAGATGTTAACGTTCCATTGACGCCCTGACCGGTCGGTTCGTAAGCTTATGGCCTAATCCGTAGCATCTACTAAGTGGATGCGTGCCTGTTAACCTGCCGGGAGGAAAAGCCAATGCCGAGCCTCAGTGTCGCCTCTGCGATTGCAGCGTTCAATTCGAGCACACTCGCCGCGGGAACCCGGATATCTGACAATAATGTGGAGGTGTCGCAGAATATTGACGCCTTGCAGGCCATGTTCGCGGCCGGTCTGCTGGCAGGCATCGATCTGAACGGGGCTGGACGGGAGATCATTGCTGTCACGCCGGCGCAGGCAGCGGCCGACTCCGGGGCGCTCGGCGTCATTTCGAGCAAGATCGAACTGGACCAGAGCATTACCGCCGCGCAGGCGGCATCAGCGACGCTCGCATCCGGCTTTCTGAGATTCGCGGTTGTCGATACAGCGGCCAATATCGTGGCCAACCTGCCGGCAATCCAGGCACTCGCGTTCGCCAGCCTGCTGGATGTTGTCCGGATCACCGATGGCAGCGGGCACTACATCTGGGATGCCGCGAGTATTCCCGTGTTCAACCTGTCGGCGGCGCAGGTTTCCGCCAATATGGATGCGCTGGGCTTCATCTCCACGGCACAAAACTACCAGATTCATCTGACAGATGGCGGCACGCCAACCATTATTATTCCGGTCTGGGATGGCAACTCATCCTTTTTTCGTAATGTCATCAGCCAGATTCAATCCCCTTTCAACCTGACCTATGGTGGGCCTATCCGGCCGCAGGTGGTGGCGAGCATTGAAGTCGGTGTGGATCGTTTCACCAACCAACTCGTCAGCGGACTGCCCGCTAATCCGATCGCTCCACTCGGCACGTTGAATGTCAGCGGCCTGCCCAGCAACATGACGATTCTGGAGTGGCAGGCACGGATCACCAATTATCTCGATTCCCTGCAACTCGCGGCGGCGGCAGGAAAGATTTCGTCGATTCAGCTTCGAGATGGTGGGCTGAATTTGTTGAGCGTGACGCCAGCCCAGCTTACCAGCGATGCGACGGCGATTTCCTTGCTGACGCCAAATTACGCATTTTCGCAAATCATCACGGCCAGTCAGACCGCGACCACGCTTGCCGCCGGCTTTCTGAATTTCACGGTGCAGGACAGCATCGCTAATATTCTGGCCAATGTGAGCGCGATCGATGCGCTGGCGCGCAAGGGCCAACTCGGCAAGACAAGGTTTACGGAGACGAATCCGGATATCGTCATGTCGGCGGCCCAGCTGGCCCAGGCCGCCTATGTGCTGTCGTTTGGCGGTGAAAACCCGGCGCGTACGATCACACTCAGCGATGCAGGCACGCCGGTAGTGACGATCGCGGCGGATGTGCTCGCCAACTCGGCTGTGCGCGCCTCCGTACTAAATGATATCACCAACGGCTATACGCTCAATATCAGCGGGTATTTCGGTGCCGCCAACGCGGCTGCGCTGGTCACCGAGAACAACAAGGTCCTGTCGAGCCTTGCGGCAAATGGGCTGCATGTTGCCGATTTTGCGAATAATGTTGTCAGCAACCTGGCATCGCTCCAGGTGCTCGCTGCCGCCGGTAAGCTGGCATCGGTCGATCTGCTGAATGGTGGCGTGCCAAATCTGAACATCAGCGGTGCCACGGCGACGGCGGATGCGCTGGCGCTGGCCAAGATCACGAGCCCCTATACGATTTCGTCCACGACCGCGCCGCCGCAATCGCTCAGTTCGTCGAGTCTGCTTAGCCAGCTTGACAGTCTGGAAACCCAGGCCGCCGCCGCCACGCTCGGGCCGATTACTTTAACCGATGGTGGTACGCCGAACCTGACGATCAGCGCGGCGCAGTTCCAGAGCGATATTGTGGCGTTGAGCAAGATCAACTCGCCGTACACTGTGACGATCCCCAATGCGAATGCGCCCAGTTCTGGCCCGAACCTGACTATCACCCTGGCGCCATGGCAGGTGAATGCATCCACCCTGACGGTGCTGGCGCATACTTCGTATAACGGCGCGAAGTCCCTGGCATTTTCGGGCCCCCTGAGCGCCGCGGAAGCTGGCGCGCTTGGGTCGATCACGACCGGGTTCACCTTCTCTGGCCCGATCAACGTTGTTGACAGCAGCGGCAGTGTTGTCAGCAACGAGGCGGCTATCCAGTCGCTGACCACCGTCGCGACGGTGACCATCCAGCTCACCGATAGCGGTAACCCGACCCGCATTGCTGTCAATGCCGCCCAGGTTGCGGCAGCACCGGCGATTTTCGGCGCCAGTTCGATCATCACCAGCCCCTGGTCGCTGACGGAATCCGTCACCGCTGGCAGCGCGGTCGGCGTTGCGTCGGGCATTCCTGGCGGCGGCTACAACACCGTGACGGTGATAGACAGCGCGGCTAATATTCAATCGAATCTGTCCAGCCTTGAGGCGATCGCGCTGAACGGCAAGCTGAACTCAGTGCGGCTGACAGATGCTGGTGTGTTTAATATTTCGGCGGCAACATTCGCCGCAGATTTTGACGTCCTGCGGCTGATCTCGGGCGGAACGATATCCTTGACGGATACCGGTACGCCGGATATCACGCTGCAAAACTGGCAGATATCGTCTGGTTTAACAGTGGCCACCAATCCACTGACCAAAGTGAACACTCTGTTTACTTTTAAGGTCAATGGCGACCTGCGCGAGAATTTTGCGGCTTCGCTGGATTCGTCGTCGGTCATCTCGCATCTTGATGCTGGCGGCCTCATCGTCCGTGACTGGCCCAATAACTTCCCATCTGTGCTGACACTGCTCGAAGATCTTGCCGTCAACGGCAAGATCGCGTCGGTCGATACCCGTGGCGGCATTCCCTATTTCAGCCTGACGACGGCACAATACGTGACCGTCAGCGTGGCGAATGGATTCCTCAGCCGGTTTAACACACCCTATATCCTGTCAAAGACAATCGATACGACGCAGCTTGCGACGCCGCTGGATTCGCATTTCCGCAATTTCACCGTGCAGGATAGCTGGGCGAATTTTATCGCCAATCTTCCGGCGATTGAAGCATTGGCCAGCCAGGATCTGATCGGCCGCGTGGCATTCACCGATGTTGCGCCACGCCTGGTGCTCAGCGCGGCTCAGTTCATGGCCAATGCCGACGTGTTCATGGGCATCGATGCCAATCCCTATCCGGTTGTGTTTACCGATGCTGGCGCACCGGTGATAACGCTGCATTCGTACCAGCTCAACTTCAATATGCGTAACGATGTGCTCGACACGATCGCGACGCCCTGGACGCTGCAGATTTCCGATTCTATCACCGCGGGCCTGGCGGGCTTGTTGGCTGAGGAAAGTAACGATCTCCTCACGCATCTCGGCGCGCCAATGCACATCGCCGATAGCGGCCTGAATTTCTCGAACTATATCGATCAGGTTGAATATCTCGCACGGCTCGGTAAAATCAGTTCGATTTCGCTCCTCGATACTGGAACCCCGGTTGTCTATGCCACTGCGGCGCAGCAGGCGACGGACACCCATGTTTTTGGTGGGTTAATCAGCACAGCCTATACAGTCGTCACCATCGGCTCCTCGACGCCGCAGACGCGCCAATGGGGGGGCGGCAGCGGCAATTGGTCGGTGGGCAGCAACTGGGTCGGCGGCATCCAGCCAAATGCGGGAGATTCGATTCTCTTTGCCGGAGGTCCCGGCGGAACAATAACAAATTCCGGCACCATTCCGGCGCTGAACAATCTCACCTTCACCGACGCCTCGGCCGGATGGCAACTTTCCGGCCTGACACTCACTCTGTCCGGCGGCATCATGGCCGGCGATACCAGCTATGGCAGCGGCACGATCGATGCCAGCACGATTGCCGTCAATGGTGTCATCAATGTCGGCAATCAGGCTGGCGGCTCTGGCACACTGGCGATCATCAATGGCGGGCGCGTCACCCAGACAGGCCTGGCCTCGGCCAATTATCAGTTGCTGATCGGCGAGGCCGATGGAACCGCGACGCCGCGCCTCGCGGCGCCCGCCTATGGTGTGGTCTTTGTCGGCGGCGCCGGCTCCAAGCTGGATATGGGGGTGAACGGCATTCGCGTCGGCAACCGGGGGGTCGGCTATCTGGTCGTGCAGTCTGGTGGCACGGTGGTTTCCGGCACCGGCACAGGCGGGACCACCGGTCCGGCGGCGCTCGCCGTGGCCCGGCAGGGCGGCTACGGATATGTCAGCGTGGATGGCACGGGGTCGCTGATACAACTCAACGGCACAGCCTATGTTGGCCGTGCCGGCTCCGGCGTCATGCAGATCAACAATGGCGGCACCGTCCTCGCCGGGCTCGATACGGGTGGCCTTGGAAACTTCGTCGTTCTCTCCGCCAATACCACCGACATGGGTGGCAATGGGCATCTGGAGGTGGATGGCGCGGGCTCGTTGCTGCGGGTGACTGCCGGGACGGTCGGCACGAGTGGCAATCTGACGATTGGACAAGGTCAGGGCACCGGGCAGGTCACCGTTCATAATGGCGGTTCGATCGATGCGCTGGGCCGGCTCATCATCGGCAATGCCACTGCATCCGGCACGCCGGGCGTTGCCGGATTCCTGTTCTTCCCGGGCAATGGCGCGCTGAACATTGCCAATGGCGGCACGGTTCAGGTTGGCGGCGGCAATATCGGCACCGGCGCGACGACCGCGTCGGGCATTTTCGTGGGCAACCAGGCTGGCGATGTCGGGCGCGTCACCATCGGCGGCGGAGGCGTGCTGCGCTATACGGCGGCCGGCAATGCCAATGCCTATGGCATGATCATTGGGAATAACGGCGCAGCGAATGGGTTGCAGGCGGCCAATGGCTTTGTCGTCGTCGATGGTACCGGCGCGCTGCTGGATATGGCCAATAATGCGATCTCCATTGGCCATGGGGGTGGCAATGGCACGCTGAATATCTTGAACGGCGGCACCGTCAATTCCGTGTCGGTCAATAGCGGCAGCGGGACGGCGACTGTTGCGGGTATCGCGGTCGGGCGTGTCGGCACCGGCACGGTGCTGGTCTCCGATGCTGGCTCATCGCTGAATGTGACCGGCGGTTCCTATATCGGCCGCGGCGGTCCGGGCAACATGACCGTCCGCAATGGCGGCACGGCGACATTCAGCGCGGATGTGCTGGGCTTCGGCGGCCTCGGCATTGGCCAGGGCGATCCGGCGAATAACCGGACCGGCGGGCACGGCTATCTGAGCGTTACCGGGATCAATTCAAAACTTGTCCTCAATCTTGGCACCTCGACCGGTACGGGGGGAAATCTCTCTATTGGCTTGAGTGGCAACACGGGCGAGGTCGATGTCACCAATGGCGGCACGATCGTCGATCACGCGCGGCTGATCGTCGGCAGCAATACCGTCGTCACGAGCGGGACCATTTCCAGCACGATCAATGGCGTGGGCACGCTGGTCGTTGGCAGCGGCAGCGCGGTGCAGGTGCTGGCGGAAAACGCGACGGCCGGCTTTGCGGGCCTAGGCTGTGTGGACGGAATCCCTGACATGTGATTCTGACGGATTCCCGAATCGGGTTTTGTTCGAATCACTGCGTGACCGGTATCAGGGGGCCGGACATGCTGACGGGAATGAAGGAGCGCGATTGGTCGATCGTGCTGGAAGTGTTT
>CANJOG010000106.1 GCA_947475475.1 Acetobacteraceae bacterium | reverse complement strand
GCAGACATTGTAGAAACAGCGAACCTTGCCGTCTTCGCCGCGAACAAAAACCAGCGGCTCGCCGAGATTGTTCCAGCGGATGTAATCGCCCGGGTTGGGTACTTCGTCGCCATGGACGGCATACACCCAGCTCTTGCGCCAGACATGCTCCATCTCAAGCGCGAAGAATTCGGGATCGACATAGCGGCCCGCCGGAATCATTGGCATCTTGGGGAAGCCCTCGGGCGGTTCGGTGCGATTGGCCTCATAGGCCTGCCCCGCCTTGTTCCGTTCCCTTTCGGCAATGTCCATGGCGAAATCCCCTGTCGATATGGGCGGGCAAAGCACCGCACGCGCCATCCTAGCATAAGGAGGGCGGCCGGTTGGATAGCATGGCGGCGTTGTATACAAAATAGCCAGTTTCGTATGCAAAGCTGCCCCAAGCCATTTGCTCGCCTGGCAGCTGGCGTGGCAAAGAGGGAATCAGGCGGCCTATCATCCAGCTGAACCCGGGCGGAATGTCGATGAACAATTGGGCAGATCTCGACGTCATCGACGTCACCACATTGGGTGGCCTGTTGCTGCGCGGGGCCAGGCACTGCCCGGACCGGGACTGCATCGTCTTTCCCGACCAGCGACTGACCTATCGCGAATTGGCGGACCGCGCGGCGCGGCGGGCGCGCAGCCTGATCGGCATGGGGGTGCGAAAGGGCGAGCATGTCGCCATTTTCCTGCCTACCTGCATCGAACTGGCGGAAGTGCTGTTTGGCATTGCGCTGGCCGGCGCCGTGCCAGTGCTGATCAATGCGCGCTACCAGGGAACCGAACTCGCCTATCTGGTCGAGAATTCGGATTCGGTTGTGGTGTTCTCTACCGGTGCGGTGGCGGAAAACCTCAATCTCATGGACCGTCTGCGCGAGGCGATTGGCCATCTTGACGGGCAGAATCCGCGCGCTTTGCGCCTGGGTGAATTTCCCAAGCTCCGCAGCATCGTGCAGGTGGATGGCAAATCATCCGGCGTGCTTTCCGGCGAGGAGTTCGACCGTTTTGCCGAGCTGGTCTCCGTCGAGGAATTCACCGATCGACGTTCGCAGGTGCGGCTGCGCGATATCGGGCTGATCCTCTACACCTCCGGCACCACCTCGCATCCGAAGGGCTGCCTGCTGAGCCAGGAGGCGGTGGTGCGCAACGGTATCGAGCTGGCGCGGCGCTATGAGATGACGTCCGAGGACAAGTTCTTCTCGCCGCTGCCAATGTATCACATTGCCGCGACGATGCCGATCGTGGCGGCGCTCTACAGCTACGCCACCTACATCACGATGAAGTTCTTCGACGCGGGCGTCGGCTTGCGTATCTGCGAGCAGGAAAAGGCGACGATTTCCTATCTCTGCTTTGCCACCTTCATCCAGGACACGATCAACCACCCCGATTTTAGCAAGACCGATCTCTCACGACTGCGGCTGATGAACAGCAGCGTGCCGATGCAGGCCGCCGATACTCTGTCAGTGCTGATGGCGAAGGAATTGCCGCATGTCTTCCAGGTCAGCACCTATGGCCTGAGCGAATGTGCCGGCACAGTGACCACGAGCCGCCTGACTGACACCTATGAGCAGCGCATGACCCGCCTGGGCGGCGCGTTTCCCGGCCTGGAAGTGCGCATTGTCGATGATCACGACAATGACGTACCGACCGGCCAGCGCGGCGAAATCCTAGTACGCGGCTATAGCATTATCGATGCCTACTACAAGGATGCGGAGAAGACCGAGAAGGCGCTGAAGGGCGGCTGGCTGCATACCGGCGATATCGGCTCGCTGGATGATATGGGCCATCTGATGTTCCATGGCCGGAACAAGGAAATGCTCAAGGTTGGCGGCGAGAATGTTGCGGCCCTTGAGGTGGAATCCTTCATCGGCAACCATCCGGCGGTGAAGCTCTGCCAAGTGGTTGGCTGCCCCGAGCCGCGCATGGTCGAGGTAGTGGCCGCCTTTATCGAATTCAAGCCGGGCATGACCACGACTCAGGACGAGATCATCGCCTTCTGCCGAGGTCGCATCTCCAGCTTCAAAGTGCCGCGCTATGTCCGCTTCGTGGAGGAGTGGCCGATCGGCGCCAGCAAGATCCAGAAGTTCAAGCTGCGGGACGCGCTGATCGAAGAACTCGGCATCGACGAGTTCGGCAACAAGGTGGCGTGATCGCGGGTTTGCGTTTCAAGCCGCCTCGGCGCTGATCGCGGCGGCGAGCACGTCGGCAACCTGCCTGATTTCGTCTTCGGTGATCGTCAACGGCGGTGACAGGGCAATGATGTCACCGGTTACCCGCACCAGCGCGCCGGTGTCGAAGCAGCGGTGGAACACCTTCATCCCGCGTGCGCCAATCCCGCTTGCGGAGGGCTTGAGTTCCACGGCGCCCATCAGGCCGATATTGCGCACGTCGATCACACCGGGCAGGCGGGCGAGTCCGTGCAGCGCATCCTCGAAGGCGGATTCGAGGTCGCGGCTGCGCTGGTTCAGCGCCTGGTTCTCGTGAATGTCGAGCGAGGCCAGCGCGGCGGCGCAGGCCAGCGGATGGCCGGAATAGGTGTAGCCGTGGAAGAACTCGATCCCGGCGGCCGCACCATTGACCACCGTGTCATGCACCTCCTGCCGCACGGCCACCGCGCCCATCGGGATGGTGCCGTTGGTCAGGCCCTTGGCCATGGTGATCATGTCGGGCGTCACGCCAAATCGCCGGGCCGCGAAGCTGGCGCCGAGGCGGCCGAAGCCTGTGATCACCTCGTCGAAGATCAGCAGCACGCCAGCCTTACGGCAGAGTTCGGCGATGCGTTCGAGATAGCCGACAGGAGGCACCAGCACGCCGGTGGAGCCCGCCACCGGCTCGATAATGACGGCCGCGACACGGTCGCCATGCAAAGCGAGCAGACGCTCCAGCTCGTTGGCGAAGGCCGCGCCATGCGCCGGCTGGCCGCGGCTGAAGGCGTTATGGGCCAGGTCATGTGTATGCGGCAGATGCGAGACCGCCGGCAGCAAGGCGGCGAATTGCTTGCGGTTATTGCCGATGCCGCCGACCGACATGCCGCCGAAGCCGACACCGTGATAGCCGCGCTCGCGGCCAATGAAATGTGTGCGCTGCCCCTCGCCCTTCGCCCGCCAATATGCGAGCGCCATCTTCAGGGCGGTATCCACGCTCTCTGAACCGGAATTGGTCAGGAAAACCGACGACATCCCCTCCGGCGCCAGCCGCGCGACCCGTGATGCGACTTCGAAGGCCAGAGGGTGGCCCATCTGGAAATTCGGCGCGTAGTCCAGCGCCATGGCCTGGGCGGCGATGGCATCCGCGATTTCGCGCCGGGCATGGCCGGCATTGACGCACCAGAGCCCGGCCGCGCCATCGAGGATGCGCCGCCCGTCCTGCGTCGTGTAGTGCACGCCATCTGCCGCAACGAGCATGCGCGGATCGGCCTTGAAGGCGCGGTTGGAGGTGAACGGCATCCAGTAGCTGGACAGGTCATTCGCCAATTGGCTCATCCATATCGCTCCGAACAAATGCGCCACGACCGGCGCTGCAATTGCCAGTGTACCATGCTTCGTCATAGCTTGCCGCCTTCCCGATCCCCCGATCTCCTGAACCCACACGAGACTCGCCCGGAGCGCCCATGTCTGACGGCACTTTGTTCATCGCCAACCGCCGCTATTCCTCCTGGTCCTTGCGTGCCTGGCTGGCGGTGCGGCTGGCGCGGCTCGATGTCGAGGAGAAGCTGCTGCCGCTGTCTGGCACCGGTCAGACGCCGGAAATCCAGGCAGTCTCGCCCAGCGGCAAGCTGCCGGTGCTGCACCATCGTGGGGCGGTGATCTGGGAGTCGGTCGCGATTGCGGATTACTGTGGCGAGATCACCCCGCATCTCTGGCCATTAGACCCGGCAGCGCATTGGTTTGCCCGCAGCATTGCCGCCGAGATGCATGCCGGCTTCCGCGACCTGCGTATCGCCCTGCCGATGGTGATTGGCGTCGACCGCACTGATATCGCCTTTTCCCCGGAAGTGCTGGGCGATGTGGCGCGCATCGAGCGCATCTGGGCAGAGGCGCGCAGCCGGTTCGGTGCTGGCGGGCCATATCTGTTCGGTGCGACATTCGGCCTGGCGGATGTGATGTTCGCGCCGGTGGTGCTGCGTTTCCTCGCCTATCATCCGCCGCTCTCGGCTGTGTCGCTCGCCTATTGCCAGGCGGTGTGCAGCCACGCGCTGGTCGCCGCATGGTGCGACGGCGCCAAGGCGGAGCCCGAATCCTGGCGCCGCGAGCGCTACGAACCGAGATAGAATCTCCCAGCTGCAACACGGCCAAGCCATTCGGGGCCCTTGCCATCTGGCGGGGGCTTTCCAAATTCTCCGGACTCACTCCGCCCCGACTTACTCCGAAAGGTTCATGTGATGCAGGCAACCGTAAAACCGATCCCGGTCACAGTTCTGACCGGCTATCTCGGGGCGGGGAAAACCACCCTGCTCAACCGCATCCTGTCGGAAGATCACGGGCATCGCTTCGCCGTCATCGTCAATGAATTCGGGGAACTCGGCATCGACAATGACCTCGTGGTGAATGCCGACGAGGAAGTGTTCGAGATGAACAATGGCTGCATCTGTTGCACGGTGCGCGGTGACCTGATCCGCATCGTGGGCTCCCTGCTCAAGCGGCGCGGCCAGTTCGATGCGATTATTGTCGAGACGACCGGTGTCGCCAATCCGGCGCCCGTGGCGCAGAGCTTCCTTGTCGACGAGATGCTGCGCGAGCGCACCACGCTCGATGCCATCGTTACCGTCGTCGATGCCAAGCATCTGCCGCTGCGCCTGGAGGATTCCGCCGAGGCGGAAGGCCAGCTCGCCTTTGCCGATGTGATCGTGCTGAACAAGACTGATCTCGTTTCCGAGGACGAGCTGACGGCGCTGGAGGCGCGTATCCGCACGATCAACGCGCTGGCGCCGATTCATCGGGCGCAGCGCGGCAATGTCGCGCTCTCCGATATTCTCGATAAGTCGGCTTTTTCGCTTGAGAAGACGCTCGAGAAGCACGGTGATTTTCTCGATGCGGCCGCGCATGAGCATACCGAGCATGTCACCAGCATCAGCCTGTCGGTCGATGCACCGCTGATCCGCTCGAAATTCGAGGCCTGGATTGGCGCGATTCTGGCCGAGCAGGGCGGCAATCTGCTGCGTACCAAGGGCATCCTGAACTTTCAGGGCGAGGACAAGCGCTTTGCCTTCCAGGCCGTGCATATGATTGCCGACGGCGACCATATTGGCCCCTGGCCGGAAGGCTCGGCAAAGCAATCGCGCCTGGTGTTTATCGGGCGCGATCTGAATCGCCCACAATTGCGGCGTGGATTCGAGAGCTGCACGGTGCGCGCCTGATGGCCAAGCATCCTGGGCTGACGCCGCCGCGCGGCTCCTGGCACGGCATTCTCGGCGCCTATGTCGTGGGCCTCGCCGCGGGTGGCAAGGCGGAGCGGTTTGCCTTTGCGCTTGGCGACGGCACTGTCCATCTCGCCACTTTCACCGACCCCGAAGCGCCGGACCGCACCAAAGTGGAGGCGCATCATGGCGGCGCGCTGTGCATCGCGGCGCTGACCAATAGTGACGGCTTCGTCTCAGGCGGGGATGACGGCAAGCTTGTGCGCATCTCGCCCAAGGGCGAGATGGCGCTGCTGCATGACGCCAGGAACAAGTGGGTCGAAACGGTCGCGACCTCATCGGGGCTGATCGCCGCCTCCGTGGGCAAGACGGTTCTGCTGTTCGACGAGAAGGGCCAGCAGAAGGCCGAATGGGGTTATCCGTCCACGGTGAGCGGCCTGACTTTCGATCCCAAGGGCAAGCGGCTGATCGCCAGCCACTACAATGGCGCGACGGTTCGCTTCGTCGCCGCCAAGACTGATTCACCTCGGCTGCTGGAATGGAAAGGTAGCCATCTCGGCGTCGCCGTCTCGCCGGACGGCGGGGTGGTGGTGACCTCAATGCAGGAGAATGCCCTGCATGGCTGGCGTCTGGTGGACGGGCAGCACATGCGCATGAGCGGCTATCCCAGCAAAAGCCGATCGCTGTCCTTCACCCGCACCGGCAAGTGGCTGGCGACCTCGGGTGCCGAGCCCATTGTGCTCTGGCCCTTCACCGGCGGCGGGCCGATGGGCAAGGAGCCAACCGAGCTGGATGCGGGCAATCCGGGCGCGTTCTGCACGGCTGTCGCGAGCAACCCAGCCGCCGATCTGGTCGCTTCCGGCTTTGCCGATGGTGCCGTGTCGGTCGCGGATATCGATACCAAGCGAGCTATTCGGCTCCGTGCGTCAGATAAGGATCCGATTTCAGCCTTGGCCTGGAGCCCGACTGGGCGCACGCTGGCCTATGGCACCGAAGGTGGAGCAGTGGGCGGTTTCAGCTTCTGATATCCGCAGGAAGATGGTGGTCGGCGCAGTGGGGTCTGCGCCTAACTGAATGCGTCCAATTTTTCTTCGTCACAGATTAACCCCAACTTGTCATCTTGGTTCGATTCTGTGTCGGGAGACACACTCGCTTGAGGTGCATCGACCTCCGCCTTGCGTACGTCATGTGATGTCGAGTCACCGGCCTGGAGGGCGGCAAAAAAATGTTTCATCACAAGCTCAACGCCAGTGGCGTTAACAGTGCGGCCGTCAGGGTTAAAGAATATTCCACGCATCGGATGGCTGGCGATGATTTCGTAAGAGGGAAAATATGAGACGTCATCATATTTGTCCGCCATATCGCCTGCGACTGCACGTAACGTCGATTTCGAATAAACTGTTGCCGGCAGAACATGTTTTCCCGATGCGGTGGCAGTCAGCGGCACCGGCGAGACGGTCAATAGAATGCGGGCG
>CANJOG010000105.1 GCA_947475475.1 Acetobacteraceae bacterium | reverse complement strand
TTGGGTCCAGCCGGGCCTATGCATCGATGGGGGCGCGGGAGGTCTCGCCGGGGCCGGAGGTGCAAGGGCGGGCCGGTCTGGAGGCGCATATCCGCGCCAATGCAACCAATCACTACCATGTCGCCGGCACCTGCCGAATGGGGGAGGACGCTGATGCGGTGGTCGATCCCACGCTCAAGCTGCGCGGGCTTGAGGGGCTTTGGGTGGCCGACAATGCCGTCATGCCTACGATGATCAACGGTAATACCGCGGCACCTGCAGCCATGATTGGTGCGCGCTGCGCTCATTTTCTTCTGTCTCATTAAGTATTTTTAGAATTTTTGCGACGTAGTGTCGCTCTGCGCCCAGAGCCTGCACGCCATGAAATGCTGCAATGCACCATGGATATGGCAGAATTATTGACTTATCTCGGGTGCATAGCCTTATGTTGCGGTGCAGCGAGATTGCTGCTGTTCTTAGGAGACTTCACATGGCTACCCTGCTTGACGCCGTGCATGGCACTGCTCACCAAAGCGTCCTGCACACCATCAACGACATCGTCACCCATGCCGCACACAGCATCGCCGAGCGCCGCCAGCGCGCCCAGGTTCGCCGCGAGCTTGAATCCGCGACCGACCGCGATCTGCGCGATATTGGCATGACCCGCTCGGATATCGACGCCGTAGTGGCGGGCAACTACCACCGCTGAGCCGCTTTGGCTTAGATGAAGCCCAAGAACGGGGCTGACCTTCCAGACAGACCCTGCCGGCATCCCGGCGGGGCCTGTTGGAAGATTTTCTGCCGAAAATTCCCGCCTAATGCTGATGCCCGTGGCCATAGAGCTGCTCGGGCGATTTTTCCGGCCTGGCGATTTCCACCAGCGCGCCGTCACGAACCGCCCGGAAGAAGCAGTTGCGCCGCCCGGTATGGCAGGCGACCCCGCTCTGATCGACTAGCAGCAGCAGCGTATCCCCATCGCAATCGAGCCTGAGTTCGACAAGGTTCTGCACCTCGCCCGAGGTCTCGCCCTTGCGCCAGAGCTTGCCGCGGCTGCGGCTGAAATAGCAGACCCGGCCAGTGGCGAGCGTTTCGGTGACCGATTCCGCATTCATCCAGGCCACCATCAGCACCTCGCCCGTGTCATGCTGCTGCGCGATGGCGGGCACCAGCCCGTTGGCGTCGAAGCGGATTTCACTCAGCAGGCCGGCAATCGGGGGCGAGGCGGTCATGATCGAACTCCACAGGTCTTGTCGCCAGGGCGGATATAACGAACATATGGATCATGCAGGCTGATCCATCATCCAATATTGAGGGATTGCTGGACCGCGCGGACGCCATGTGCGCCGAGCGCGGCGCACGGCTGACCGCATTGCGCCGGCGCGTATTGAGTCTGGTGCTCCAGGCCCCGGCCCCAATCGGCGCCTATGACCTGCTGGACCGGCTCCGCGAGGCCGATGGCAAGGCCGCGGCCCCGCCCACCGTTTATCGCGCGCTTGATTTCCTGATGGAACAGGGGCTTATCCACCGTCTTGAACGCCTGTCGGCCTATATTGGCTGCATTGGCGAGGCGGTGCCGGGCCACGATCATGAGGATGCGCATTGCCATAGCGCGCATCCGCACCGGGCACAGTTCCTGATTTGCCGGCAATGTGGCAAGGCGGTGGAACTCGACGATCACGACCTCGCCCGCGCGCTGGACCGCGCCGCGCGGCGCGCCGGATTCAGCGTTGGCGCGGCGACGATCGAGGCTGAAGGTCTCTGTGAGACTTGTGCCTCAAGCCCCTGATTTGACGAGTCTATCCAGCGCCTGTTCGAGATCAGCGATCAGGTCGGCCGGGTCTTCCAGACCGACATGCATCCGCACCAGATGGCCGGCAAAACGGCTCGACAGATTGCGCGTGATGGTGCCGGTGGTGGGCAAAGCGAGGCTTTCATAGCCACCCCAGGAGACGCCGATGCCGAAAAGCTGGAGGCTTTCGGCAAAGCGGTAGGTATCTTGCTGACCGTAGCCCGGCGCGAACTCAATGCCGAATAGCGCTGGCGCGCCGGTGAAATCGCGCTTCCAGAGGTCGTGGCCGGGTGCGCCTGGCAAAGCCGGATGCAGCACGCGGGCAATCTCGGGCCGGTCTTGCAGCCAGCGGGCAACGGTCAGGCCAGACTCCATCTGCCGGTCCAGCCGCACGCCGAGCGTGCGCGCACCACGCAGGGCCAGCCAGCAATCATCGGGGCTGGCGTAATGGCCGAGATCGAGCACCGTGTCGCGGATGGCGCGGAAATCCTCCTCCGAATTGGTGGCGATCGAGCCGAGTAGCACGTCGGAATGGCCCACCACGTATTTGGTGAGCGCCTGGATCGACACATCGACGCCATGGGCGAAAGGCTGGAAGAAATAGACCCCCCAGGTATTGTCCATCAGAACGCGGGCGCCATGCGCATGCGCCACCGCGGAGAGGGCGGGGACATCCTGCATCTCGAACGTATGGCTGCCGGGGCTTTCGAGGAACAGCACTTTGGTGTTGGACTGGAACAGGACGGCAAGGCCGGAAGCGTCGATCTCCGGATCGAAATATGTGGTCTCAACTCCAAGTTTTTTCAGTATCTTGTTGGCGAATGTTCGCACCGGACCATAGACGGAATCCGGCACCAGCAGATGGTCGCCGGCGGAGAGATAGGCCATCAGCGGGGCGGTGCAGGCGGCTAGGCCAGAGGAGACGATCTGGGCACGGGTGCCACCCTCGACCTCGGCGATCATATCCTCAAGCGCCCAATGGGTTGGCGTGCCTGTCAGACCGTAGGTGAGGTTGCGTTCATAGCGATTGCGGCCGACCGCGAGGCGGGTCGCCATGTCTGGGTAGAGCACGGTGGTGCCGCGATGCACTGCGGGATTGACGAAGCCGTGCTGGTGGATCGGGGCACGTCCGGCAGTGACGAGGCGCGTGGCGAAACGCTGGTTCTTGTCGGTCATCGGGAAATCCTCAGCCGGTTTCCACCGGCGTGTCTGTGCGGCCGCCCCATTCGGTCCAGGAGCCGTCATAGAGCGCGCCTTGCGGCAGGCCGGCGAGTTTCAGGCCGAGGGAGAGCACGGCGGCGGTAACGCCACTGCCGCAACTCGTCACCACAGGGCGGGAGCCATCGGCGCCGGCCTGGGCGAAGCGGGCGTGCAAGTCCGCGGCGGGGCGGAAGCGGCGGCCATCGATGAGCAGGTCGGAATGGGGAAGGCTGGCGGCGCCCGGCATATGGCCGCCGCGCAGACCGGGGCGCGGCTCCGGCACGGCGGCGGTGAAGCGGCCGGCCGGGCGGGCGTCGAGCACCAGCTCGGCCTGGCTCGCCACATTGGCAATCATATCGCCGACGCCGCGCAGCCAGCTGGCGCGCAAGGTGGGCGTGAATATGCGGGTCTCGGCGGGCTTGGGCGCACCTGTTTCGACCGTGTGGCCGTCATCGCGCCATTGCGGCAGGCCGCCATCGAGCACGGCGGCGCGGTCATGGCCGAACAGACCCATCAGCCACCAGCCGCGCGCGGCGGAGAAGATGCCCTTCTGGTCATAGAACACGACAAAACTGTCATTGCCGATGCCGAGCGCGCCAATCAGCCGGGCAAAGCGGCCGGCTGAGGGCACCATATGCGGCAGGTCCGTCTCGGTATCGGCGAAACTGTCGATGGAGAAACGACGGGCGCCGGGAATATGCGCCTGGGCATACTCCGCCTCGGCATCGCGGCCCTCATTGGGCAGGTACATGGTGGCGTCGAGCACCACGACATCCGGCGCGGCCGCGCTGGGCCGGCCCAACAGGCGGGCCAATTCAGCGGTGGAGATCAGTGGCGCTGTCGGAAGTGTGCTCATGTGCTTGTTCTCACGGATGATCCAGCCGGGCGCCCCACTCCATCCGCAATTTGTCACGGCGCGCGGCGAGCCAGAGGAGGGCGAGGGTGGTGACGACATTGGGATAGCCACCGGACACGGCCTGGTCGATGGCTTCCTGGGCAGGGACGGCGCGGACGCGTATATCCTCATCTTCATCTGAGAGGCCGCCATGGCCTAGAATCCCGCCCGCGGGGATATCGTCCAGGCGCACATCGCCGGCGAAGATGGTGACGTGCTCGTCGCAGCCGCCTGGGCTGAGCAGGAAATTGCCCATGCGGACGAGTGCGCCCGGGGCGATGCCCATTTCCTCCACGGCCTCGCGGCGCACCGTCTCCTCGGGGGACTCGCCCGCATCGCAGAGTCCGGCGGCGATCTCAACCATCACCGGGGCGAAGCCGGCGGCGGCGGCGGGGAGGCGGAATTGCTCGATCAGTACGACCACATCGGCGATTGGATCATAGGGCAGCAGGGCGGCGGCACTGCCACGGCGCCATAGCTCCCAGGTTCGGGTGCCGGTCATACCGCCATCGAAGCGGCGGTGGCGGAAGCGGACGAGCTGGAGTGGAAAGCGGCCATTCCAGACCAGCTCGCTGCTCTCTACCTCCAGCCCTGGGGCAGGCGGCAGGGCGATCCGATTTGAGCGGTCTTTAGAGCCAGCGTCATGCATGGTGCGAAGCTAGCTGCTTGCCGCCGCATCGCCTACCCGGGATGGGTCATGGAGGTGGGAAAATCCGGTGGCAGTTTCAGGCCTCGGCGCCCGTGAGTCCATGCGTGCCCACCAGAGCCCGCAGTGCTTCGGCGGCCTGCGCGCCCTTGCTAGCCTGGCGCCAGAAGCCTTCGGCCGCGCGCTGATGCGCCAGCACCGCCTCATCGGCGCCTGTGACCATGACCACGCCATTCGGGGTCGCCGGATTAAGGTCGATGCCGAAGGGATTGATGATCAGGCTGGCCTTGTCGCGGGCGCGCAGCACCTCGAAATGTCCGTTTGGCTCCTGGCCGGTCAGCAGGCCCAGCTGCAATCCCATCGGCTCGCTGTCGATCAGCCCGGCCAGGTGCAGGATTTCCGCCACCGCGGCGCGGCGTCCGGCGATGCGCAGGCGTGGCGAGAGCGGCAGGGCGCTGCCAACCCCGTCCTGCAACAGGCGCGCGATACTGCCGGCGGAGAAAATGGCGATAATGGCGGGGCGACGCAGCGCATGGCTGCGGCGGCGGGCGGCGAGCACGCCGGAAACCTGGTCGGCCAGGGTGCGCAGCCCGGCGCGGTCGATACCACCATCCGCCGAAACAGGTGCGGACTGGACCATTTCCGCGAACATGTCTGCCAGCAGCGTATCCAGCCCATCCGAGCAGGTCAGGTAGAAAAGCGGGCCGCTGACGGCCAGAATCTGGTCGGCGGTTTCCTCAAGCTGGCGGGTGCGCTCGAGATAGCCAATCTGGCGCGTGTAATATTCGACGCCGATGCCCAGCAGTGAGAGCGGGGAGATTTTCAGCAACTCGGCCAGTCGCTTGACCGTGTCGAGTTTGATGACCTCGCCTTTTTCATAGCGATAGAGCGCGGCGCGGGAGACCCCTAGCCTTGCGGCGATTTCCTCCGCGCGCAGGCCTGATTCCAGGCGGTAGGCGCGCAATTGCTGGCCGATTTCCGAGAACTGCAACGTCTTGGGTCCGGTCTTGCTATGAGGTGGCGGGGAGCCGATCAGAATATACAACGATTCTTAGCGGATTGGACGAGTCTCATGCAACCCATCCGTGTAATCTTGGGCAAGATTAATTGCCATGGTGGCAAAGTGGCCCAATAAGGAGACTTCCATCTACCGGAAGTTTCTGGCGGCCAGAATGCGCTGGACCAGTTCCGAATTGCCTCGGCGCCACCGCGAGGGATAAGTGGGGGCGTAGATCAGGGGGGCGGCATGCTCGCGGAACGCGTGTTGATGGGAATGCTGATCGGCGGCATCGCGATTGGCTGCGCCTTTGTGCTCAAGCCCTTCTTTACCCCCATCCTCTGGGCGGCAATCCTGGTCTTCACGACATTTCCGGTCTTCGAATATCTGCGCAAGCGGTTGCGGCTTAGCCATGGTGCGGCGGCGTCGCTGATGGTGGTGATCACGGCCCTGTTTCTGGTCATCCCGCTCGCTCTGGTGGTGCCGAACGGAGCGCAGGATGCTGAGGAACTGCGCAAGCAGATCCAAACCTGGATCGCCGGGGGCATTCCGGCCTCGCCGGACTGGATCGACGGTATTCCCCTCATCGGCCCGACATTGCGCAGCTATTGGGATAATCTTGCCTTCGATTTCTCAGGCATTGACGAAATCGTGCGGCCCTATCTGGGGACCATCGCGGAGAGCGGGCTCTCGATCCTGCTCTCCATCGGTGGCGGAGTGCTGCAATTCGTGCTCGCCCTGCTGATCGCCTTCTTCCTCTGGATGGGTGGCGAGGTTATGGCGACGCGGATCGTGGTGCTGTTGCGCCGGATTGCCGGCGATTATGCCGACCGGCTGATCGATGTGACCGGGGCGACGGTGCGTGGCGTGGTCTATGGCATTCTCGGCACCGCCATTGTGCAGGGCATCCTCACGGCCCTTGGGCTCTGGATGTCGGGCGTGCCACGGCCGGCGATGCTGGGCGCGCTGGCCGGGCTGATTTCGGTGCTGCCGATCGGTGCGCCGAGTGTTTGGATTCCCGCGTCGATCTGGCTGATCGCCACCGGCCATACCGCCTGGGGGATTATTCTCTTTGTCTACGGCCTCGTCTTTGTCTCCGGCGCGGATACGCTGATCCGGCCCTATTTCGTCGCCCGCGGCGCCTCGTTGCCTTTCCTGCTGACCTTCCTGGGCGTGCTGGGCGGGGCGCTGGCGTTTGGTCTGCTCGGCATTTTCCTCGGCCCCGTGCTGCTGGGTGTGGGCTTCACGCTGGTGGCCGAGTTCGGGCGTATCCGCACCGCCGAGCCGCTCTGGAAGGACTGATCGCGCGGTGGCGCCATGCTGAACACCATTGCGAGCCGGCTGCTATTCTCCATTCCGGTGCTGCTCACCGTTGCCTTGCTGGG
>CANJOG010000104.1 GCA_947475475.1 Acetobacteraceae bacterium | reverse complement strand
TCGGTCGGCCCGGTCTCCGGCAAGGGCGCCGCATTCACATCGCGGCCCAGCGCCTCAGCGGCGCGGGCGAGCAGGCGGACCGGAGCTGTAAGCCGCCGCACCGCCCAGAATATCAGCACCGCCCCGGCCAGGCCCATGCCGAGAAAGGCGAACAGAAACCGGCTCTGATGCCAGGGCTCGCCTTCCGGCCGCGCAGCGCGCACCACCAGCCATGGCCCGTCCGGCAGGCGCAGCCCGACCAGCAGATACTCGCCATCGGTCAGCAGCCGCACCTCGCGCGGCCGCATCGGCGGCGGCAGCGGCGCCAGTCGGAACTCGAATTCCGCCATCCGCTCGATGCGTTGGCGGATCGGGCGCCACTCCCCCTCGGCCCGCGGCGGGGCAGGCTCGATCCGGACCACGAAATCCGGCGGTGATTCGAAGGCACGCAGGCGCAGCAGGCGATCTTCCGGCGAGAGCATGACCAAGGCGCGATAAAGCTGCGTCACCCGGATCGACAGGCCGCGCGCCTGCTCCAGCCGCTGCACATCGACGCGGTCGAAGGCGAAGATGGTCAGGCCCGCCGCCTGCACCACAGCGAAGGCGACCAGCAGCACCAGGGCGGTGCGCGCGGCGAGGCTGCGTGGCCAGAGTTTGCCTGGCAAAGCGAGGATGTTCACAGCCGCTCCACCGCGCAGGAGAGCACATAGCCGCCGCCGCGCACCGTCTTGATGAGCTGGGCGTGGCGGCCATCATCCTCCAGCTTGCGGCGCAGCCGGCTGACCGCGACATCAATCGCCCGGTCAAACGGGCCGGACTGACGGCCACGCAGCAGGTCGAGCAGCATGTCACGCGTCAGCACCCGGTTCGGGCGTTCGAGCAGGGCCAGCAGCAGATCGTATTCGCCCCCGGTTAGCGCCACCTCGGCGCCGTCCGGATTGAGCAGGCGGCGACGGGAGGGCTCGAGCATCCAGCCGCCAAACCGGTAGCCCTTGCCGGAGGGCTCGACGCGGCGGTCGGCGCCATCGCCGGTGCGGCGCAGCACGGCGCGGATACGGGCGAGCAATTCGCGCGGGTTGAAGGGCTTGGGCACATAATCATCGGCGCCCAGTTCCAGGCCGATGATGCGGTCCGTCTCCTCGCCCAGGGCCGTGAGCATGACGATCGGCACATTGCCCTCGCTGCGCAGCCAGCGCGCCAAATCCAGGCCGGATTCACCCGGCAGCATGAGGTCCAGCACCACAAGCTGGAAATGCCCATTGGCCCAGGCCCGCCGCGCCTCGCGCCCGTCACGGGCAGAGGTGACGCGGAAGCGCTGGCGCTCGAGGAAGCGGGCCAGCAGGTCGCGGATCTCACGGTCGTCATCGATGACAAGGATATGCGGCATCGTTTCCATGACTGGAACGATAAGCACTCTTGCCGCCCGCGTGCAGGGGGCACGGGCTGCGTGTTGCATTGTGTTGCAATTCGAGACCTCCACGCCACGCGCGGCTTACAGCGGAGTGCCATCTTCACTCCAACGGCGCGGCCAAGGACGGTCCCGCCGCAAAGGAGACAGACGATGCGGAAATTCATGATCCTGGCGGCCACTGGCCTCACCCTGGCCGGCGCGGGCGCCGCCGTGGTGGCGCCGGTGCTGAGCACGCCGGCTTTTGCCCAGAGTGTCGCGGCCCAGGACGGTAATCAGACGACGCCGGCGCCCGGCCAGCCCAATCTTGGCCAGACAGGTCCCGGCCAGCGTGGCCCGATGGGGCGCGGTCCTGGGCCGGGCGGGTTCGGCCCCGGTGGTCCCGGCCAGCCCGGCCCCGGTCAGCAAGGTCAGATGGCCGATCGCGACGGTGGCTGGGGGCATCACCCGCACCATGGCGGCTTCGCCCATGAGGGCCGCGGCCCGATGGGCGGCATGTTCGGCCTGTTCCATCACCAGGACGACAAGCAGCTGACCTCGGCCGAGGCGCAGAAAATCGCCGAGGCTTTCCTGCTCTGGCAGGGCAACCGGACCTGGAAAGTCACCGATCTGAAGCAGGACGGTGACAAGATCGCCTTCGCCTATGCCACGCAGTCGGGTGACGTAGTTGCCCGCTTCGCGATGGATCGCAAGACCGGCCGGGTGCAGCGCACGGGCTAACCTCCCCCCTGCCCGCGCAGCTTCAAACGCATCTGGCCCGAAGGCCCATGCCGGCGTCCCCCGACCCACCGGCATGGGCCGCCTTTTTTGGATGGCGCTGGATTTCCGGACGCCAGATCGGCTCAAAAATTTGTCTGTTGAGCGGACGATTGAGACCTCTGGTGTTTCCACCTTCGGTCATCGTGCGCTAACCGATCACATGGACACACACCCGATCCCGCGCCGCTTGCAGCGCGGCCTGCGTGAACTCGCCGCGCGCTGCCCCGATCTCGGACGCATCGAGGCCGAGGCCGGCAAGCTGCCCTGGCGCGTGCGCACAACCGGCTATGCCGGGCTGCTCCAGGCCATTGTCGGCCAGCAGATCAGCAACCAGGCCGCCGCCGCGATCTGGCGGCGGGTGCAGGCGGTGCCCGGTGCGCTTGACCCCGCCGGACTATTGGCGCTCGACGAGGACACACTCCGCGCCGCCGGATTGTCGCGCCCCAAGGTCGCCCATGCGCGCGCCTTGGCCACTGCCTATGCGCAAGGTGTGCTCGACGATGCGGCGCTGGCGGAAATGGAGGACGAGGCAGCGATCGAGACCATCTCCTCCGTGCGCGGCCTCGGCCGCTGGACCGCGGAAATCCATCTGCTGTTTTCCTTAGAGCGGCCTGACGTCTTCCCCGCCGCCGACCTGGCGCTCGCTGCCTCGCTGGCGCATCTGCGCGGCCTCGAGGCACGGCCGAAGCCGGCGGAATTGCGTAAACTGGCCGAGGAATGGGCGCCCTGGCGCGGTCTGGCCGCGCGGCTGCTCTGGCATTGGTGGCGCCATGCGACCGGGCGCCCCTCGATGGACGATCTCGGCGGCGGCAAACGCGGCTGACGGCGGGACGGCTCAGGGCGTCGGGGACTTGCCCTCGCGATGGAACGATTCGGCACTGCGCCAGCGATGCGTGCTGGTGCTCGCCGCACAGAGCACGTCGCCATTGCCATAGAGTTCACCGCGCACGAAATAAATGCTCTTGCCGCCGCCAACAATGCGGCCAATCACGCGAACAAGGCCCTTGGCGACCGGCTGGATGAACTGGGTCTGGAAATCCACCGTCGCCACACGGCGCTCGGCCTCGCCCGGTTCGCGAATCCGGCCGGACAGCCCCCCCACATCATCAAGCATGGCCATCACCACGCCGCCATGCAGCACCCCCAGGGCATTGGTATGCCGGTCATCGGCATCCAGTTCGATTTCACAGAAATCCCGCCCGATGCCCACGACACGATAGCCAATCGTCGTGGACCAGATGGAGGGCGATGGATAGATGGCGGGTCGCGGCGCGGGGGCATGGGTCATGCCGCCATGATCTGAAAGCCACGGCGCTGGTCAAGGGGGCGGGTTCGGCGGGCGCCGCCAAAGCTAGGCGATTTGCAAATTCTGGACCGCCTCTTCCAGCTCCTTGAAATTCGGCATGTGTTCGTTCGGCGCCATCTTGCGCCCGGTCTCGACACTGACCTGCGGCGCATTGCCATGCAGATGGGCGACCAGAACGGCGCGGATCACCTCAAAGAATTTCGACTCCTCCTCCACCACGCCCTGTAGCCGCGAAGCGCAGGGGCCAACCATGCCATAGGCGAGCAACACGCCCAAGAACGTGCCGACCAGCGCGCCGCCGATCATCGCACCCAGCACGGAGGGCGGCTCATTGATATGCGACATAGTCTTGATGACGCCGAGCACGGCTGCGACGATGCCGAGCGCGGGAAGGCCGTCCGCCATGCTCTGCAGGGCATGGGCAGGGTGCAGCTCCTCGTTCAGCGTCTTTTTCAATTCGCGCCCGAGCACGTCCTCGATCTGGTTGGGATCGTCGGCATTCATGCCGACCATGCGCAAATAATCGCAGATCAGGTCAGTGGCATGATGATTGGCAAGAATCTTCGGAAATTTCTGGAAGGCAGCACTGTCCTTCGGCGCCTCGATATGTGGCTCCAGCGCCATCGCACCCTTGGTATTGGCCAAGCGCACCAGATAATAGAGCAACGAGAGCAGCTCCATGTAATCCGACTTCTTGTAGACCGCACCTTTCATGATCTTGCCGAACCCGCTCAGCGTGTGTTTCACGCCATGCATCGAGTTGGACATGAAGAAAGTGCCGATCGCTGCCCCGCCGATGGTCAGCAACTCGAAGGGCATCGCCTCGATCAACGGCTCCAGGCTGCCGCCCGCCGCAATATAGCTGCCAAAGACGCAAGCGAGCAGAAATCCAAGTCCGCCGAGTGTCAGCATGGTGCGTGCGGGCCTTCAGTGTTTTGCATCGGGGGTTTTGGCATCGGCGGGCTTTGCCGGAGCCGGTGCGCGCAAAGGCGCCGGCTGGGGGGATTGCACCGGCGCGACAGAAGCCGGTGCAGCGGAGGGCACCGCCGCCTTCTCACCGCGCGGCTTCGGCTCCGGCGCCTGGCGATGAACGATGATGGCAATGCGTCGATTGGCCGCGGCAAAAGGATCGGCCGGCAACAACGGCTCGCGATCGGCCAGCCCCGTCACGCCGCGCAGCCGGTTCTCGGCAAGACCGCCATCGACCAGCAAGCGGCGCGTCGCATTCGCGCGCTCGGCGGAAAGCTCCCAGTTGCCGCGATCGGTGGATTTGTACGGCGCGGCATCAGTGTGGCCATAGATCGAGATGCTCTCGGGCAGCCTCGCCAGCACCGGCGCCACTTTCTGAAGCAGCAGCCGGGCGCGCTCGTTCGGCTGGGTGGAGCCATTGGCGAACATCGGCAGCCTGTCCTCATCCATAATTTGGATGCGTAGCCCCTCTGGCGTGATGTCGATGGCCAGCTGGTGGCCAAGCTCGCCCAGACCGGCATCCGCCTTCACCGCCGCCTTGATCTGCTCGGCGGCGGATTCGAATGCCTGGCGCTGGGCGGCGCCGGCGGCCTGCTGGCCGGAGACGGGTACCTGCGGCGGCGTCTTGGTGGGGAGCGGGCCGGGACGCATCGACGGCGTGTCCGCATCCTCGTCCTCCTCCTCCAGCGTCACCGGGTAATTGCCATTCTGGATCCGCATCGCCCCTTTGTCAGAGGCAAGCGAGCCATCGCTGTTCACTGTCTTGCCGCCCCAGGGCGAACCGCTGCCCGATGTATTGCGCGTGGTGCTGGCCATCGGGCTGAAATAATCCGCCAGCCCCTTGCGCTGCTCCTCGGTGGTGGCGTTGAGCAGCCACATGAGCAGGAAGAAGGCCATCATGGCGGTCACGAAATCGGCGTAGGCCACCTTCCAGGCGCCGCCGTGGTGGCCGCCGCCGGAGACTTCCTCGCGGCGGATGATGATGGGTCGTGCATCTTTACCGTTCTTGCCGCGTGCCATGGCCTGCCGTCCTGCTCGGGACAGACTGACGCCTATTGCTTAACCGGTGCCTAATTCAGCCCTGAAGGATGGCCGCCGCCACAGCCGGATCGACATTGCCACCGCTGAGCACGATGCCGATGACCCCGCCCGCCTCGGCGAGCTTGCCGGCAAGCAAAGCCGCCAACGCAACCGCCCCGCCCGGCTCGATCACCAGTTTCAGCTCGGCAAAGGCAAACCGCATGGCGGCGCGCACCTCGTCATCACTGACCACGAGGCCGGGCGCGAGGCGCGGACGATTGATGGCAAAGGTCATTTGCCCCGGCCGCGGGCTGAGCAAGGCATCGCAGAACAGCGAGCCACGGCCGTCATTGCCGAGGATTTCCCCAGAAGCGAGGGAGCGCGCGGTGTCGTCCCATCCGGCCGGCTCCACCGGATGCAGCAGTGTGCCCGGCGAGACAGCTTCAGCGGCCAGGGCGCAGCCGGCGATCAGACCGCCGCCGCCTGCCGGGACCAGCAGCCGGTCCAGCACCAGTCCCGCCGCCCGCGCATCCTCGAAAAGTTCCAGCGCCAGCGTGCCCTGGCCGGCAATCACCAGCTTATGGTCGAAGGGCGGGATGATCGCCGCGCCCGACTCGGCGGCAATGCCACGCGCGATCGCCTCACGGTCCTCGCGCAAACGGTCATAGGCGATGACCCGCGCGCCCCAGGTCTCGGTGGCGCGGCGTTTGATGGCGGGCGCGTCCAGCGGCATCACCACGGTGGCGGCGATCCCAGCGGAAGCGGCGGCACAGGCGACGGCCTGGCCGTGATTGCCGGAGGAATAGGTCACCACGCCGCCCAGCCGCGCCTGATCCGCCAATCCAAGCACCGCATTGGTCGCGCCGCGCAGCTTGAAGCTGCCAGTGCGTTGCAGCGCCTCGGGCTTGATCAGCACGGCGGCCCCAGCCAGCCGGTCCAGCGTCGCATTGCGCAGCAGCGGCGTGTGGACAACGCGCCCGCTCAGGCGGGAGGCCGCCGCGCGCACATCATCCGGGGTAGGCAGCGCCATCACTTGTCGCGCATCTGCGGCAGCAGGGCGGCGTAACTGCCGCCCGCGCGCCAGCGCACCAACGAAATCCGGTACTGATCGGCCAGCTCGCCGCCGCGGCGCCGCTCCAGGATGCCGAGATCGGCCTGCACCGCCCAGATATCCGCATCCGGTGCCCGCTTGCTGCCCCGGCTGATAAGCGTCACCAGCACGCCTGTGCCCTCGCGCAGCAATGGCGCCCCGCTCGGCAGGTCGATGAAGGCGTAGCGCCCGTCCATGGCAATGACCTTCACGCCCGGCAGAGCGCGGGCCAGCAGGGTGGAGGCGTCATAGGTCTCGCTGACGATATAATCGGCGCCATTGGCGATCCGGGCCTGATTGGCATCGCGCGCCAGCTCGGACCAGCCGGCCAGCAGACGCAGCGTCGGATCGGCCCGGCCAAGCGGGAGCGGCGC
>CANJOG010000103.1 GCA_947475475.1 Acetobacteraceae bacterium | reverse complement strand
CGACTGGTTCAACCACCGCCGCCTGCTGGAGCCGATCGGCAGCATACCGCCAGCCGAGGCTGAAGAAAGGTTTTACCACCAACCCAACAACGTGAAGATCGCCGCGTGATTTGACACAAACAGCCTCCGGCAAACCCGGGGCGGTTCAGGGAAGAGAAACATGAACGTTACCATCTACCATAATCCGAAATGCAGCACCTCGCGCAATGCGCTGGAAGTCATCCGCGAGTCCGGCATTGAGCCGACAATCGTCGAATATCTGAAGACGCCGCCGAGCCGTGCCGAGTTGACGGCCATCGTCAAGCGCATGGGAGTGCCGTTGCGTGCGATCCTGCGCAAGCGCGGCACCAATTTCGAGGAACTTGGCCTCGATGATCCAAAATGGACCGACGCGCAGATTCTGGATGAGATCGAGAAGAATCCTGTGCTGATCGAGCGCCCGATCGTCGTCAGCGACAAGGGCGCGGTGCTGTGCCGGCCGCTGGAACGGGTCCGCGAAGTTTTGCCCTGAGGGCGGCGCTGCTCCACGCCGCCGACGCATGCCGTGCCATTGGCCCGGGAGCGAATCAGCGCAGGAATTTGACCATGTGGAACAGCCGCTCGCTTGCCGGCCAGGCCTTCATGATGTCATCGCGCGCCAGCACGACGATGGAGGCTGCAACCGCCAGGACAAAGATGCTGGCCGCCCAGGCTGCGATCACTGTGGCGCGCGAGATCGGCGCCGGCGGCTCGTCCTCGAAAGTGTCGTCTTCGTCATCAATGTCGAGCAAAGCAGCCGGGCGCGGGCGCAAGGCGAATTTTTCCGCCCGCAAGTCAGGAATCTGATCGTCGCGCGGCCCTGTCCCATCGGCATGACGAGGGGCCGGTGCGGAAGAGCCCGGCGCGGGAGAGCCCGGCAGCGTTTGCGGGTAGCCCAGACCCTGGCCCTGCGCCGGGCCGGGACGCGGCACACCCGTGCCTGGCTCCAGCCACAACTCGCCCAACAGCAATTCACGCTGCGGAACCCAGTTATTACCGCAACGCGCACAGCGCACCGGACGACCGGGCGAGAGCGCGGCGTCAGGCACGTTGTAGGTGGCTTCACAGGTTGGACAGACGATACGCATTTTTCCCATCCTCGCCGAGGCGCGCCCGAGAGGCAATGGCGTTACTTAGCCTAACCGATATAGCCGATCGCCATGTACAACTGGTGAACGCCTGAAACGTCATAAATTCCCGACCATACCCCCCGGTTGGATACCTATCGGTCGGGGGTGGCTGGCGTGACTCCACCTTCCGCGCATAGTTTGCGCCCATGGTGCGTTCCGAAAATGTCGGGCTGAGCTATGGCGGCGAGGGTCAGCCCCCCGTCCCGGTGCTGCATGACCTGAATTTCCACATCCCGAAGGGCGGCTTTCGCTGGCTGCTCGGCCCGTCCGGCGCCGGCAAGACCAGCCTGCTCCGCCTGCTCTATCTCGCCGCCCGCCCGACTCGCGGCCGGCTCTCCATGCTGGGCATCGATGTCGGCGGCGCCGGACGCCAGGACCTGGCCCGGCTGCGCCGCCGCGTTGGCGTCGTGTTCCAGGATTTCCGCCTGCTGCCGCATCTCTCCGCCTATGACAATGTCGCTCTGCCGTTGCGCATTGCCGGGCGACCGGAAGGGCAGATCCGCGCCGATGTCGAGGAAATGCTCCGCTGGGTCGGCCTGCACCGGCGCATGGATGCCCGCCCCGCCCAGCTCTCAGGGGGCGAGCAACAACGAGTCGCCATCGCCCGTGCCGTGATCGTGCGCCCGCATCTGCTGCTGGCCGATGAGCCGACCGGCAATCTCGACGAGGGTCAGGCCGAGCGGCTGATGCAGTTGCTGAAGGAGATGAACCGGCTCGGCGCCACGGTAGTGGTCGCTACCCATAATGACGGACTTGTCTCGCGCCACCCGGCTCCCGCCCTGCACCTGCAACATGGCAGGCTGGTGGCCGAGGATGGCTAGCCCCTCAACGACACGCCCTGGCCCTTCCCGCCCGGCCTCACGCCGCAGCCTGCGCCCGCGCCGCTTCGACGATCTCGGCCTCAAGCGGGCTTTGGCGGACCGGCTGCTGCCCCTGTTGGTCGGCGCCATGGCCTTCCTCGCCGCGCTCACCATCGCCGGCGCCATAGCCGCGGCCAGCCTGGCCGCGCATTGGCAAAAGGGCGCGGCCGCGGCGCTGACCGTGCAGGTCCCGCAGCCCGAAAAGCCCGCCATTGGCCGGGCCGGCACCAGGCTGGACGCGGCGCTGTCAGTTCTGCGCGGCATCGAGGGTGTGGCCAGTGCCAGCGCCCTGCCGCGTGCCGTGCTCGACGAGATGCTCAAGCCCTGGCTCGGCGATCTGGCGGCCAGTGGCCCGATCGCATTGCCGATTCCGGCGGTGATCGCCGTCCAGCTTGGCGACCCGCCGCCGCCCATGCAGACCCTGACCACCCAGCTTGCCGCGGTCGCGCCTGGGACAATGGTGGAGAGCCATGGCTTCTGGGTGCAGCGCCTGACCTCGCTGGCCCGCTCGCTCCAGGCATGCGCGGCCATCGCCTTCCTGATTGTGCTCGCCATCGCTGTCGCCGTGATTGCGGTGGCAACCCGCGCCGGCCTCGCCGCGCGGCGTGATGCGATCGAAATCGTGCATGGTCTGGGCGCGACCGATTCGTTTATTGCCAATCGCTTCGCCAGCCGCGTGACCACGCTGGCCGGCTATGGGGGCCTGCTCGGCGCGGCCATCTCGCTGCCGGTCATGCTGGGGCTCGCTGGGCTCGCCGCGCCTTTCGCCACCTGGGTGGAGGGTGAGGATGGCATTCTCGCGGCCGTGCCGATCGGAATCTGGATCGCCCTGCCCTGCCTCCCCCTCGTCTCCGCCGCCATTGGCTGGATCACGGCACAGGTGACCGTGCGGAGCTGGCTCAGGCGTCTGCCATGACACTGGCCAGGGTTGGACGAACTGGCCCGCGGCGCTGGATCGCGGGCGCGGCGGTGCTGCTCCTGGCGCTGGCGCTTGGCTGGGGGGCGGGGCTGATCGTCTTCCTGCTCCGGGTTAATCACGAGGAGGCGCTGCCGCCGCGGGCCGACGGGATCGTTGCCCTGACCGGCGGGGCGGAACGAGTCGATACCGCGCTGCGCCTGCTGGGCGAAGGGCGCGCGCCGCGCCTGCTGGTCTCGGGCGTCGCACCGGCCACCGAACTGAGAGAGATGGCAAGACGGGCCAAGCTCGATCCAGGGCCTCTGGCGGAAAAGGTCACGCTTGGCCATGAAGCCACCAGCACCCATGGCAATGCGGTCGAGACCGCCGAATGGGTACGAACTCACGATATCCATTCGCTGATCGTGGTGACGGCCGCCTATCACATGCCCCGCGCCTTGGCCGAGTTGCGCGCCCAACTGCCCCAAGCCACCCTGTTCGCGGCCGCGGTGACCCCGCCGGCATTGCGCGGCGGGCTGGATACTGGAACAGCGCGGCTGATCGCCGTCGAATATACCAAATGGCTGGGGGTCGAACTCGGCCTCAGCCGAATCATCCCCAGCCTCCCCCAGCGCGGAAGAGGCGCCACGTGACCTTCCTGCGATCCCTCTTGTTCAACATCTATTTCGTCGGCCTCACCTTCGTTCTCGGCATGGCCGGCCTGGCGGTGCGAGCCTTCGCTCCGGACCACTCACTCGCCCTCGCGCGCTGCTGGGGCAGGTGGATGCTGGCGGGGCTGCGCACCATTTGCTGTATCAGGGTGGAATTGAGTGGGGCCGAATTCCTGCCCCATGCCGGCCCGGCATTGATCGCCTCCCAGCATCAATCCGCACTCGATACGGTGGTCTGGCTGACCCTGCTGCCGCGCCCGGCCTATGTGCTGAAGAAGGAACTGACCCGCATCCCGCTCTTTGGCCCGCTGCTCCGTCCGGCCGGGCAGGTGGTGCTGGACCGCCAGGGCGGCGCGCGCGCGCTTCGTCATCTGCTTATCGACGGCGCCCGCGCCCTCGCCGAGGGGCGGCAGGTCATCATCTTCCCCGAGGGCACTCGCGCGCCCGCCGGCACGATCCTTCCGCCGCATCCAGGCGTGGCGGCTCTGGCGGCACGGACGGCCACGCCGATCATACCGGTCGGCACCGATTCAGGCCTGGTCTGGGGCCGCCGGGCCTTCCTCAAGCGGCCAGGGACGGCGCATCTGGTTATCCACAAACCGCTTGACCCCACCATCGGGCGCGAGGCCTTGCTGAGCGCCATGACGCAAGCCTGGATCGGCGGGGACACGAGAGGCTAGCCTGTGGATAATTCTGTGGGCATTCAATCGGGCGACACAGATTTCCGGCGATGACAACGTCTCCGCGCAAGTGCTTCATCCGCCACGATTGTCGCGCTGCGTCATGGATCGTTCATTCTCCTGTAATATTCAACAGCCTAGATCATTTTTCTAACTATTTGATTTATTTAAATACTTTTTGCCTAAGCCAACCCGCCACCCGAAAATTGCCGTTCAGCTGAGCAATCTCGCTCCGGGTTGAAGGAGTCCGCGATCTGATCAGGCGCAATCGTGGCGCTGGCGGTAAACCCCGCTGGGGACAAGATTCATCTGCGCTGCAATGGAATAAGATGGAAGGTGACAGAACTGGCGCCGAGGAACCGGGGCTACTGGCCAAAACCGCTGGCGACAGCGCTCATTTAAACCAGCGGATCGCAGTCTGCCCGACACACATGGTCTGACTTCCCGCCGGAGCGCAGAGAACAGGCGCGCAGAGAACAGGCACGTCGGCTCAGGCCGTCACGCACGGGAGGAAACAGACGCGCGAGAATGCCAACCGTCAGGCTGGTCTCAGCCTTGCGCCTTCTTCGGCTCCGGCGCGGCTTTCGCCTGCGCCAGCTCGTTGCGCAAACGCTCAATCTCCCCGCGCAGAGCGGAAACGTCGCCCGAGGAGGACACGTCACCCGGCGCCACGGCGGCCGGCTGAGCGGGCGAGCCCGCATCCGGCTGCGCCGATTCGCCCTCTTCCTGGCCGCGGCCAAAGGGGCTGAACAGGCTCATGGCGCGTTCCATCATTGCCATGTTCTGTTTGCCGAGCTGATCGACGCCGCCGAAGGGGAACAGATTGCCGATGGTCGATTGCATGGTGTTCTGCATCGCCAGGCGCATCTGCTCCTGCTGATGCGCAAAGCTGGTCATCGCTTGTTCCAGATATTCCGGCACCAAGCCCTGCATCGAATCGCCATAGAAGCCGATGAGCTGGCGCAGGAAATTCGTCGGCAACAGGGCGCGACCCTTGTTTTCCTCATCGACGATGATCTGCGTGAGCACGGAGCGGGTGATGTCCTCTCCGGTCTTGGCGTCATAGACCACGAAATCACGTCCGGCCCGGACCATCTCCGCCAGGTTCTCGAGCGTGATGTAGGTGGAGCTTTCCGTGTTATAGAGCCGCCGATTGGCGTATTTCTTGACGACGACGGGCGGCAGGTTGGGCTTTTCTGCCGGCTGAGGCTCTGGACGAGACATCGGCGTTCCTTGGACCTGCCTGAGTTAAGGGCTGGCCCGTGTGGTGGGCCGACCCGCATTGAGGCACTGATTGCACTGCACAATAACATGCTGTTGCAATTTCCGCGACTCCCCCCATTTCTTGGCGCCGCAGGGCGAAACGGGGAGAGTTTCTCCAGGTTTGGTCCGGCGGCGGGCTGGGTTCTGGCTTGGGTGAGTGGTATCGGCACGAGTGGTATCGGCGCGGGGACAATGGAGCGGGGACGGCATGACGCCGGCGGATCAGGATGGCAGGCCGGGGACAGATCGGGCGCGGCCTGCCCCACCCATGGCCGACCGGCCAGGGGACACGCAGACCGAGCCGCTCGCCTGGTTCAGCGACTGGATGACGCTCTGGCAAAGCGAACTGGCCGGCATGGCCGGAGACCGCGAATTTCGCGAGCAAGTCCAGGTAGCCCTCGATGCCTGGTCACATTCCGGACAGGCCGTGCTGGCGGCACTGGGCGCCATGATGGCGGCACAACGAGGCTCAGGAAATGACGCCCCCCCCGCCACGTCGCGGCCCGCGGCCTCTGATGCTGCATCTGGCCATGGACCAGGGTCTTCGGGGCCTTCAGCCGGGAGCGACGATGCTCTCCGCGCTCTTTCCCTTCGCATCTGCGACCTCGAACGGCGCATCGCCGGGCTGGAATCCCGCCGCGACGATGGGAATCCTGCCTGACGCGGCACTGATCGCCGGTATCGCCGCCTATCGCCGCCACCCCTATCACCGCGCCCTGTCCGACCCGCCGGTGCTGTGGAGCGAGGAGGAGACCCGCCTGCTCGACTATGCGCCGGGCAGTGACGCCCCACCGGTGCTCTTCGTCCCCAGCCTGATCAACCGCGCCACCGTGCTCGATCTCGCCGAGGGCAATTCCGTGGTCCGCTTCATGGCGGCGAGCGGCTTGCGGCCGCTGCTGCTGGACTGGGGCTGGCCGGGGCCAATCGAGCGGCGCTTCACGCTGACCGACTACATCGCCGGGCGGCTAGAACGCGCCATTGCCGCTGTCGGGCAAAAAGTGACGCTGGCGGGATATTGCATGGGCGGGATGCTCGCACTCGCCGCCGCCCTGCGCCGGCCAGACCTGGTGCGCGCCCTGGCGCTGCTGGCCACGCCCTGGGATTTCCACGCCGAGGATGCGGCGCGGGCGAAATCAGTTGCCGCCATGCTGCCGCTCTTCGAGCCGCTGATGGCCGCGACCTCCACACTGCCGATCGACGCCTTGCAGACCCTGTTCGCCCTGCTGGAACCGGGCGCCGTGCCGGACAAATACCGCGCCTTCGCCGGCATGGACCAGGAGAGTGACCGCGCCCGGCTGTTTGTGGCGCTGGAGGACTGGGTCAATGACGGCGTGCCGCTTGGCGCTCCCGTGGCACGGGAATGTCTCGGCCAGTGGTATGGCGCCAACGCACCGGCCCGGCTGGAGTGG
>CANJOG010000102.1 GCA_947475475.1 Acetobacteraceae bacterium | reverse complement strand
GACTGTCGAGATTATGCGACAGGCAGGCGTCGCCAAAACCGCTGTATGGCGTTGGCAAGAGAGGTTCATGGCCGAGGGCGTCGATGGCCTGTTGCGGGACAAGACGCGCCCGGGGCGGATCGCGCCGTTGGACACCAGCGTCGCCCCACCCTGACGTTCGCTATCTTGGACGGTGCCATCCAAACCAGAGAGCGAACGTAATTCCCCCAGTTCACACCGGCCGTCGGAAGCGGGGCATGGGCAGGAGTCCCACGCGTTTCTGGCGAGAAGGGGGCCGGGGGGTCAAATCATGGGCAGGTGGGCTCTGGGCCGGGATCGAAAGCGCGCGCTGCTTGGTGTGCCGCTGTGGCCGTGATGCCCAGCCGCACCGATCCGCCACCGGCCTACGGCGATCATTAATAGGGCTTGCACGAGCGCGCCAACCGGAACGCACCGCCCGAACCTCCAATAACCCGACTTTTCCGGCGACGCGCATTGGGCTGCTGGGCTGATGCGGTGCTTACTCTTGTGCTCGAGGTGCGGCGCGGTGCTTCCGTGGCGAGGGATTCGGTGTGTTGGCAACGGCGGCGCCAGTCTGCCGGCCAAGCTATTCCGGCGTCCTGTATTCGGGAGAGTTTGCCGCCAACACAGTTTAGCGGAACAGTTCAAACCTGTTCGCGCCAAGCGTGAAGACATAGAGGGGACAGAAGAGGGGACTGAGCCATTCCGCGTAATAAATTCGCAGAAAACAGCCATGCATGGTGGAGGGGGTTGGATTCGAACCAACGTAGGCGCAAGCCAACGGATTTACAGTCCGTCCCCTTTAGCCACTCGGGCACCCCTCCACAGGGCTGGTCGCGACATGTGCCGCGAGAGCGGGCGCACTAATCCCGAACGGGCATGCTTGTCAACGCGTTGATGCGCATAATGCGCGGGGCATTGCTGTGCATTTGGTCCGGGCATGGCGGGTTTGGCCGCTTTGGTCTATATCGCGGCGCATGAAACCTCCTTATTCCAAGCGTCCTGGCGGCTCCGGCGGCGATCGCCCCTATTCCGGCCGGCCTTCCTCGGGTGGTCCGGGGCGTCCTGGCGGTCCCCCGCGTGGCGATCGAAGCTTTTCCGGCAGCCCCCGCTCTGATGGCCCCCGTTCCGATGGTCCACGTTCGGATGGTCCACGCGGCGACCGTCCTCGGGGTGATAGTCCTCGGGGCGAAGGCCCTCGGGGCGATAGCCCGCGTGGTCCTGGTGGCCAGGGCTTTGGCGGCGGGCGTGGGGCCGGCGGCCCGAACCGCGAACGGTCGTTTGGTGACAGGCCTCGGGACGACAGGCCTCGGGACGACAGGCCTCGGGACGACAGGCCTCGGGACGACAGGCCTCGGGACGATAGGCCTCGGGACGACCGCCCCCAGGGAGACCGTCCGCAAGGCCCGCGTCCGCAGAGTGACCGCCCCTATTCCCCCCGCCCGCGCCCGGAAAATCCGCGCGGCGAGCGTTCCGGTGCTCCGGAGGGCCGTGAGTTCCGTCCGCGTGGTCCGCGCCCCGATGGCGGCGACCGTCCCAGCTTCGGTGGCCCGCGCGAAGGCCGTGGTGGCGGCTTCAAGAGCCGTGACAACCGCGAGGGTGACCGCCTGGGTGCGCCCCGCCCGCAAGGTGAGCGCGCCTATTCCTCACGGCCCCAGGGTGATCGTCCTCGGGACGAACGTCCTCGGGACGATCGTCCGCAAGGCGACCGTCCCCGCGGTGACCGTCCTTATTCCGAACGTCCGCAGGGTGATCGCCCGCAAGGCGATAGGCCTCGGGACGATAGGCCTCGGGACGACAGGCCCCGGGACGACAGGCCGCGTGCGCCGCGCCCCGAAGGGGCCCGTCCGTATGGCCGCGATGATCGCGGCCCGCAGCGCGAGCCCCGCGAGGAGGCCCGTCCGCCCGCAGCTCCTGCCGGCACTGTCTGGCTCTACGGCACGCACGCCGTCGCCGCCGCGCTGACCAATCCGAACCGGCGCCTGCGCCGGCTGCTGTTGAGCGAGGAGGCTGAGGCCGCCCTGGCTTTGCAGGTTCCGCCGCCCTGGCCGCTCTCGGTCGAGCGGACGGATCGCAGCCGCATGGACCATCTGCTCGGCCGCGATTCCGTCCATCAGGGCGCCGCTCTACTGGCTGATCCACTGGCCACCCCGCCGCTCACCCAGGTGCTGGAGCGTCCCGGACCGGTCCTGGTGCTCGACCAGGTGACCGATCCGCGCAATGTCGGCGCCATCATGCGCTCGGCGGCCGCTTTCGGCGCCTGCGCGGTGATCGTGCAGGATCGCAACGCTCCTGAAGAGAGCGGCGCACTCGCCAAGGCCGCCTCCGGTGCGCTGGAAAAACTCCCGCTGCTGCGCGCTGTGAATATCGCCCGCACGCTGATCGCCCTGAAGGCCGCCGGGCTGTGGGTCATCGGGCTGGATGCAGGCGGGGATAATCTCTCGGGTACGGCGCTGGCCGAACGCCGCGTGGCGCTGGTGCTGGGCGCCGAGGGCGAAGGCTTGCGCCGGCTGACGCGTGAGACCTGCGACGAGGTGGCCGGCCTGTCCATGGCGGGCGGGATGGAGAGCCTGAACGTCTCGGCCGCGGCCGCGATTGCGATGTACGAGCTCAGCCGCAAAAGCTGAGCGGCTCGCACAGATCGGGCATCACCGAAACGACATGACGGCGGCAACCGCTGATTAACCGGTTGCCGCCAGATTGGCGGTGTCCGCGCGATTCGTCTCCGCGGTTCTTCCGGCCAGAACGGCCCCGTTTCGGGAAAACCCGTATGTTGTCCGAGTGGAACCGCCTCCCCGAGGCGTTACAAATGACGTTGGCCGCCGAGGCGCTGCGTCAAGCCAGCACCAGCATCGCCAGCCAGGCCGAGAGTCTGGCCGCCGAGATCGAGCACGGCAGCCTGTCCGATCGTGGCGGCCCGGATGCGCTGCGACTGCTCGCCGCGGTGCTCCGCAGCACCTCCGGCGAAGATCCGCCGCATCTGGTCTGATCTCCCAAAGCGTCCGATACTTTCCCCGCAACAATCATGGGGGAATCGACCAATGCGCTTTTCCGGCAAAACAGTGATCGTCACCGGCGGCGGCTCGGGGCTCGGGCGCGAAATCGCGCTGCGTTTCGGCGCTGAGGGCGCGCGCGTGGTGGTGAGTGACATCGTGCCCGCACGCGTTGAGGAAATGATCGGCCTGATCACCGGCGCCGGCGGCCATGCACTCGGTGTGGCCGGCGATGTGACCGACCCCGCTTATGCCGACAAGCTGGTGGCATTGGCTGGCACGGTCGATGTGCTGGTCAACTCCGCCGGTATCAATGACGGCGCGCGGCCGGTCGATGAGACCGGGATCGACCTGTGGAAGCGGGTGATCGAGGTGAACCTGACCGGCACCTTCATCATGGCCAAGGCGGCGCTCAATCCGATGCTGGAGGCCGGGCGTGGCGTGATCCTGAACATCTCATCGGTGGCCGGCGTCGCCCCCTTCGCGGGTGCGGCCTACACCTCGTCCAAACACGCAGTAATCGGGCTGACCAAGTCAATCGCCGGCTTCTATGCCGAGGATGGCATACGCTGTATCGCCATCTGCCCTGGCACGGTGCCGAGCAACCTGTCGGAGAACCAGCCAAAATCCACCTCCGCCCGCGTGTTGCGACGGAAATCCTACCGCGAGAAGCGCCCCGCCCCAGGCACGCCCCGCCAGATTGCCGATGTGGTGCTGTTCATGGCTTCCGACGATGCATCCTACGTGAACGGAACCGCCGAAGTGGTCGATGGCGGCCTGCTTGCCTGGTGAGCAGGGCCTGAAAGACTTCCGGCCGCCCCGGGGGAGGGGCGGCCGGAACGGAGCCTGAAGTGAACGCTCTAGCCGCCGGGGGGAAAGTCCTCGGCTAGGGTGATTCTGACCCCGATGAGTAATAAACGCGTCAGGCCTAGCCCTGGTTGCGCTCATTTTCTGGTGAAATCTTCAACGGCACATAGGCAGCGTGACCGTCGCGCCAGATACGCAGGGCAAGCGCCTTGCCACCTTTGCCACCCAGCGCCGAGCGGATCGCCTCCACCGCATCCTCCGGCGAGGTGACCGCCCGCGGGCCGACGCCAAGAATGACATCGCCAGGCTGGATGCCGGCCTGCTCGGCGATCGAGCCGGGCTGCACCTGCGCCACGACCGCGCCGCGTGTGCGCTCCGGCAAGTCGAGTTGGCGGCGCATGTCCGGCGTGATGGCGGCTAGCCCCACGCCGAGTTTCTCCTGGCCCTGCGCGGCATCCTCGCCGGCAGGCTTGGCCCCTTTCTCGGCGGCATCGCGCAACGTGCCGACCGCGACTGTGAGGTTCTTCGCCTCGCCGTCGCGCAGCAACTCGATCCGCGCCTGCTCGCCGGGCTGCACGCCCGCCACAATGATCGCCAGATCCCGCGCGCCATGCACCGGCTTGCCGTTGACCGCACGGATCACGTCGCCAGGCTGCACCCCGGATTTATCGGCCGGGCTGTCGGGTGCGACATTGGCGACCAACGCGCCGGCCTTATCCCAGGCGCCATCCGTACGGACCAGGTGCAGGGCCTGCGCCATTTCCGGCGTAATCGGCTGCGCCTCGACGCCAAGATAGCCACGCGTGACGCGCCCGCCATTCTGCAGCTGGGCAACGACGCTTTTGACCGTATTGGACGGAATGGCAAAGCCGATGCCGATGCTGCCGCCGGTGGGCGAGAAGATGGCGGTATTCACGCCGACCACCTCGCCGCCCTGGGTAAACAGCGGGCCACCCGAATTGCCGCGATTAATCGGCGCGTCGATCTGAATGAAGTTATCATAAGGCCCGGCGCCAATATCGCGCCCGCTGGCCGAGACGATGCCGGCCGAGACCGAGCCACCCAGGCCGAACGGATTGCCCATCGCGACGACCCATTCGCCCGGCCGCACCTGATCGGAATCGCCAAGTTTGATGAAGGCGAGCGGCTTGCCGGCCTCCACCTTGAGCACGGCCAGATCGGTGCGCAGGTCACGGCCGATGATCTTCGCAGGTAGCACGGTGCCGTCATCCAGCGTGATGGAGACAGAGGTGGCGCCCTCCACCACATGGTTGTTGGTCACCACAATGCCGTTGGCATCGATGATGAAGCCCGAGCCGCGTGCCTCGGCGCTGCGCGGACGCTGCGGCTTGGCGCCAAAAGGAATTTGCATTGCGCCCGGCCCGGCCTTGGTCTCGTCATTGTCGGTGACCGTCATCTTGGTGGTGATGGAGACCACCGCGGGTTTCACGGTGGAGACCAGGTCGGCAAAGTCGGGGATCCGGGTGGAGGGCGCCTTTGGCTGAATGGCGACCGCGCTGTCCCCGGTGGCGGCATGGGTGATGTTTGCGACGGCAAAGCCGCTCAGCGCGGTGCCTGCCAGCAGCGCCGCTATGAGGGTCAGGCGCAGCGTGCGCCGCGTGCCTTGGGTAGGAGTGGTATTGGTCATGCTCTACTCTTTCGATCCTGCCGCGAGGGACTGCGTTGGAAAACGCTAAGGCTGGCGCTGGCCGCGCTGCCTGCCGGGCCAATCTGGACCTCGCACCTCACCATTTCCCTGACGGCACGATTAAACCCGGTCCACGTGGCCGAGGTTTAATCGTGGGATAGGCTGGCGTTCATCTCCGGCGGTTCTGCCCCTGCCTGAGCGGGCCCTGCCTGAGCGGGCCCTGCCTGAGCGGGCCCTGCCTGAGGCGGGTCTTGCCTGGGGAAGGCGGGCGACCCACACTGACGGCGACATATTCCTGTTGGCTGTTGGAGTTGGCATGAGCGATCCGCGCGACGCGCTGGAGGCGATCGGGTCTTTGCCCGATGCGGAGATTGAGATCGGCGATGCGGCCCTGCAACTGGCGCGGGTGGACGCGCCGGATGCGGACTGGCTGGCGGCGCGCGCGCATCTCTCCGAACTGGCGCGCGGCGTGATCGAGCACGGCGCCAGCATCGGCCCGGACGCCGATCTGGAGGAGCGCGTGCATATTCTCGCCGAAGTGCTCGGTGGCCAGGGCTATGCCGGCGATACCGAGCAATATGAGGATATGGTCAACGCCAATCTGATCCGCGTGATCGAGCGGCGGCGTGGCCTGCCGGTGTCGCTCGGCATCCTCTGGCTGCATTGCGCCCAGGCCGCCGGCTGGGGCGCGCATGGGGTGGATTTTCCCGGCCATTTCCTGATCGCGCTGGAAGGCCACGGGCGGCAAATGATCGTCGATGTCTTCACCGGCGGCGATCCGTTGGACGCCCCGGCGATGCGGGCCTTGATCAAGCGCATCGAGGGTGAGAAGGTGGAGTTACGCCCCGGCCTGATGAGCCCGATGACCACGCGCGCCGTGCTGCTGCGCCTGCAGAACAACATCAAGCTGCGGCGCCTGCGCGGTGGCGATCTTGCCGGCGCGCTCTCCTGCACCCAGGACATGCTGCGATTCGCGCCCGAGGTTGCCGCAATGTGGCGCGAGGCGGCGGCGATGCACGAACGGCTCGACGAGGTTTCCGCCGCCTTGCGTTGTTTCGAGCGGTTTCTGGCGCTGCAACCGGATGGCGAGGCGGCCGAGAAGGCGCGCGCCGCCGTCAATGGCCTGCGCTCGCGGCTGAATTAGTCTAAAGCATCACCCGACCGAATCACGAGGATAGACGATGCCGCGCCAACTCAAGGTCGCTGTCCAGATGGACCCGATCGAGACCATCAATATCGACGGCGATTCCACCTTCGCGCTGATGCTGGAAGCGCAGAAGCGTGGCCATGCGCTGTGGCATTACGAAGTGCGCCACATGTCGCTGAGCGAGGGCCAGGCCCACGCCGAGCGCGAGGCGGAGGAGCGCGTCGATGACGGGATGCGTGCCGGACGCCTGACCGCTGTGGCGCGGCCGGTGACGGTGCAGCGTGTGCGCGGCGACCATTTTGCAATTGGCGAGGCCGCAACACTCGATCTCGGCACAATGGATGTGGTGCTGATGCGCCAGGACCCGCCCTTCGACATGGCCTATAT
>CANJOG010000101.1 GCA_947475475.1 Acetobacteraceae bacterium | reverse complement strand
CGGCCGCGCCCGAGGGCAACAGCAACCCCAGCCTCCCGGCCGCGCCGCCGCCGGCCGGCCCCTTCCGCCCCTCGCCCGAGGCGCTGGCCGCGCGGGTGAAAACCATGACCGATGCGGGCGCCTCCTTCGCGCCCATTACCGCCATCGTCCGCCCCTTCGAGGACCCGCTGCCGCCCGATCTGGCGGAGGGCAAATTCGATCTCGTCACACTGATCTTCAACTACCATGACCTCGGCCATATGGGAGTTGATCGCTCGGCCATGAATGCGGCGGCGTTCAAGGCACTCAAGCCTGGTGGAATCTTTGTCATCGCCGATCATTCCGGCAGGCCAGGAACCGGGATTTCGGAAGCCGGCACGCTGCATCGCATCGAGGAAGCCTTCCTTCGCCGCGAGGTCGAGGCTGCCGGATTCCGCCTGATCGCGGAGGGCAATTTCCTGCGCAATCCGGCTGATCCGCGCGACAAGAATACCCCCGATCCGCCGATGCCCAAGGACGAGTTCGTGCTGAAATTCCAGCGCCCCTGAAAACCGGGCCTAAGGCGCGCCCCAGCCACGCATCCGACGCTTTCCCCAGCCCGTGTCTTGCAATCCCGGCGGGCTGGGTCTAAATGGAGGCTCAATCACACATTCTCCGCTGAGTAACGGGGGGTGGCCTTCGCGGGCCGCCTTTTTTGCTTTTGGTGGATCGTCCAGAGTTGGAACAATAGCGACAGTGACGGTAGAGCGTCCGTATCTGACCGGTCTTGAGGCCAAGATCGCCGACATGATCGCCCCGGCGATCGAGGCGATGAACTTCGAACTCGTGCGCGTTGCCGTGCTCGGCCGTGAACGCCCGACCGTGCAGATCATGGCGGATCGTGCCGACGGCGCGCTGATCACCGTCGATGATTGTGAAGCCATCAGCCACGCCGTCGGTGCCGTGCTCGATGTGGAAGATCCCTTGCCCGGTGAGTGGAATTTGGAAGTCAGCTCGGCCGGCATCGACCGACCGCTGACCCGCCTGAAAGACTGGGTGCGCTTCGCCGGCCATCTCGCCAAGGTGGAAATGACCATTCCGACACCTGATGGCCGCAGGCGTTTCGCCGGCACCGTGCTTGGCGCCAGCGAGACCGAAGGTCTGCTCAAGCTTGAAGATGGCAGCGATATCGCGCTGCCGATGACCGATATCCGTCGCGCGCGCCTGGTGCTGACCGACGCGCTGATTGCAGCGACGGCGCCAACGCCGCCAACCCACTAAGCTCGAACAAGAACCGAGAGAGGCTGACATGGATACCGCGATCGCCCGCCCGGAATTGCTGCTGGTTGCCGACGCTGTCGCGCGCGAGAAGTCCATCGACCGCGAGGAAGTGCTCGAGGCGATGGAACAGGCCATCCAGAAGGCCGGCCGCGCCAAATACGGCCATGAGAAGGACATCCGCGCCACCATCGACCGCAAGACCGGCGATGTGCGCCTCTCCCGCTGGACGGAAATCGTCGAGACGGTGGAGAACGAAGAGACTCAGATGAACTCCGTCGTGGCGAAGAAGCTGTTTCCGGAAAAGGCGATTGGCGATTTCATCGTCGATCCGCTGCCGCCCATTGACTTCGGCCGCATCGCTGCCCAGACCGCCAAGCAGGTCATCGTTCAGCGCGTGCGCGAATATGAGCGCAAGCGCCAATACGACGAGTTCAAGGACCGGGTGGGCGAAATCATCAACGGTGTGGTCAAGCGCACCGAATACGGCAACCTTATGGTCGAGCTCGGCAAGGCCGAGGCGCTGCTCCGCCGCGACGAACTGATCCCGCGCGAGAGCTTCCGCAATGGCGATCGCGTGCGCGCCTATATCTATGACGTGCGTGAAGAGCCGCGTGGCCCGCAAATCTTTCTCTCGCGTACCCATCCCGGCTTCCTCGCCAAGCTGTTTGCGCAGGAAGTTCCGGAAATCTATGACGGCATCATCGAAATCAAGGCGGTGTCCCGTGATCCGGGTTCGCGCGCCAAGATGGCGGTGATCTCGCGTGACAGCTCGATCGATCCAGTCGGCGCCTGCGTCGGCATGCGCGGTTCGCGCGTGCAGGCTGTGGTGGCCGAACTGCAAGGCGAGAAGATCGACATCATTCCGTGGAGCCCGCAGGCCGCGACTTTCGTGGTCAATGCGCTCGCTCCCGCCGAAGTCACCAAGGTGGTGCTCGACGAGGAAGCTGGCCGCGTGGAAGTTGTCGTCCCGGACGACCAGCTTTCGCTCGCCATCGGCCGCCGCGGCCAGAATGTCCGTCTCGCTTCGCAACTCACCCGCTGGGATATTGATATTCTCACCGAGGCCGAGGAAAGCGAGCGCCGCCAGGAAGAGTTCCGCCGCCGCTCCGGCCTGTTCGTCGAAGCGCTCGATGTCGATGATGTGATCGCCGGCCTGCTCGTCACCGAAGGCTTCACCACGGTGGAGGAACTCGCTTTCTCGCCGCCGGAGGAGCTCGCCTCGATCGAGGGCTTCGATGAAGCCGTCGCCGCCGAGCTGATCCGCCGCGCCGAAACCTTCCTGATCCAACGCGACGAGGAACTGAACGAGAAGCGCCGCGAGCTTGGCGTGACCGATGATATTGCCGAATTCGAGGCGCTGAGCCCAGCGATGCTGGTGGCGCTGGGCGAGAAGGGTGTGAAATCGCTCGACGATCTCGCCGATCTCGCCGGCGACGAACTTGTCGAAATCGTTGGTGCCGACAATATGGATGAAGAAACGGCCAACCAGATCATCATGGCCGCCCGCGCTCACTGGTTTGATGGTGAAGAAGGCGCGGTTGTGGAAGCCGGCGACGCCGCCGGGGAGGCTGGTCACGACTGAGGACACTCTCGCACCCGGTGATGCCGGGCTTGGCGATGCCGAGGACGACGCGGATGAACCTGAAACTGGTCCGCTGCGTCGCTGCGTCGTCACGCGCGAAAGGTTGCCAAAGGAACGGATGATCCGTTTCGTCGTGGCGCCCAATGGCGCGGTGCTCCCCGACCTGGGTGCAAAGCTGCCCGGTAGGGGAATTTGGTTGAGTGCGAGGGGGGATGTGTTAGAAACCGCCCGCGTACGCGGTGCGTTCGCCAAGGCGGCGCGCCGTCAGGTTGACGTGGCGCCCGATCTCTCCACCGTTTTACGCGATGGACTGACACGGCGCATCGGCGAATTGCTTGGTCTTGCCCGGCGCGCGGGTCAGGCAGTCAGCGGTTTTGCCAAGGCGCGCGAATGGCTTTCAGCCGGGCGCGCCGGACTGGTCGTGCAGGCCTCTGACGGCAGCGTTGATGAACGCGCCCGTATGGTGGGCAACCGGACTGTCCCGGTGGTGACTCCCCTCGATGGAGCCACGCTGGGCGGAGTTTTTGGCCGCGAACGTGCGGTGCATGTGGCGGTGGCGCCAGGCCGGTTGGCCGAAGCGCTGCAAGTGGATGCGGAGCGTCTGGCGGGGCTGATGGGCCCCACGCCCTCTTAGAGGGCAGGCCGGACGCGGAGTATGAAACGGCCCGTCAGGGCCTGGCAGGACCCATTCTCAGGATTGGGCGCCGGGTGGTGACGGGATGGATGCAGGCTCGCTGCCGCGCGCGGAATTCCGCGCAACGGAGGCGGGTTGGAACAGGCGGGTGCATGAGCGAAGGCAACGATCAGGATCAGGGCAAGGGGCGGCTTTCTCTGCGGCCCAGCGGCAGGCTCGAACTGGGGCGGACCGTCGATGCGGGCTCCGTGCGCCAGAGCTTCAGCCATGGCCGCTCGAAGGTCGTGCAGGTGGAGGTGCGCAAGAAGCGTCCGCCACTGACCGGCTCCGGTCCTGCAACCTCCCCGGCGGCGCCTGGCGCTGCCGCCCCGGCCAAGGCCGCGCCTGGACAGGCTCCGGCCGCCCAGGGCGCTGCCGGCGCGACCTCGGCACAGACGCCACCACCCACAGTCACGCCCGTCACCGCAGGCAGCCAGCAGGTTGCCCGTCCGATGCCGGTGACGCGCCAGACCGCTGGTGGCCGTGCCCTGACGCCGGGTGAAGTCGCCGCCCGCCAGCGCGTGCTGGCCGAGGCACAGCGCGAAGCCGCCCGCCGCGAGATCGAGCGTCGCGAGCAGGAAAAAATCAACATCCTGTCCGCGGCCGAGGAAGCTCGCCGCCGTGAGGAAGAGGCCCGCAAGCAGGCCGAGGAAGACGCGCGCCGCGCCGTCATCGAGGCTGCCAAGGCCAAGGTCGATGCGGAAGCCCGCCAGACCGTCGAAGCGACCGTGACCGCCCAGGTCGCCGCCGCTGCGACGCCCACGCCGGCGGCCCGCCGTCCGGCCGATGAAATCCGCCGTCCGCAGCGCCCTGCCCAGGGCGGTGCCCCTGGTGGCGCCGCTGGCGGCGCGGGCCGTGCTGCTCCGGCCTCGCCGACCGAGACACTGCGCCTTAAGCCCGGCGTGCGCGCCGAGGATGATGATGATCGCGGCCGCCGCCGCACCGCCGGCGGTGCCGGTGCCGCAGCACCGCGCAAGGCCCCCGTCGTTGCTCCCAAGAAAAGCCCTGACGACCGCCGTCGTCCCGGCCGTATCGACGTCATGGCCGCGATCGAGGGCGAGGATGAGCGCACGCGTTCGCTCGCCTCGGTTCGTCGCCAGCGTGAGCGTGAACGCCGCCAGGCCGAGCTGGAGCGTCTGCGCTCCGACCAGGTCCGCGTCGTCCGCGACGTGATCCTGCCCGAGACGATCAGCGTTCAGGAACTCGCCAACCGTATGGCCGCGCGTGCCGCCGATGTTGTGAAGTCGCTGATGAAAATGGGCGTGATGGCCACCATCACCCAAGTCATTGATGCCGACACCGCCGAACTCGTGGTGCAGGAATTCGGGCACAAGGTGCGCCGCGTCTCCGAATCCGACGTCGAAATCGGCCTCGAGGGCGAGGTGGACATTGATGCCGATCTGGAGCCCCGCGCACCGGTCGTGACCATCATGGGCCATGTCGATCACGGCAAGACCAGCCTGCTCGATGCGATCCGCTCCGCCGATGTGGCGGGCGGTGAAGCTGGTGGCATTACCCAGCATATCGGTGCCTATCAGGTGACGACGAAGGCTGGCTCCCATATCACCTTCATCGACACGCCGGGCCACGAAGCCTTCACCGCCATGCGTGCCCGCGGCGCCGGGGTCACCGACATCGTGATCCTCGTCGTTGCCGCCGATGATGGCGTCATGCCGCAGACCATCGAAGCGATCCGCCATGCCAAGGCGGCGGGGGCTCCGATCATTGTTGCCATCAACAAGATGGACAAGGCGGACGCCAATCCGAGCCGCGTGCGCACCGAACTGCTCAGCCACGAGATCGTTGTGGAAGAAATGGGCGGCGATACGCAGGATGTGGAAGTCTCCGCCACCAAGCGCCTGGGTCTCGACAAGCTTGAAGAGGCCATCATGCTTCAGGCCGAAATCCTCGACCTGAAGTCCAACCCGCATCGCTCCGCCGAAGGCACAGTCATCGAATCCCGCCTCGATCGCGGCCGTGGCCCGGTTGCCACCGTCCTCGTCCAGAAGGGCACGCTCCGCCGCGGCGATATCGTTGTGGCCGGCGCCGAATGGGGCCGCGTCCGTGCGATGATCGACGACAAGGGCCGTCCGATCACCGAAGCGGGCCCGTCCGAGCCGGTGGAAATCGTCGGCCTGACCTCCGTCCCGTCAGCTGGCGAGCCGCTCGTCGTGGTCGAGGATGAAAGCCGCGCCCGCGAAATCAGCGAGTTCCGCCAGCGCAAGATCCGCGACAAGACGGTTGCCGGTCAGGCCGCTGTGCGCGGCACGCTCGACCAGATGCTCGCCCGCATCCAGGCCGGCGTGCAGAAGGAAGTCACTGTCGTCGTCAAGGCAGATGTGCAGGGCAGTGCCGAGGCCATCCAGTCCACGGTCACCAAGCTCGGCAACGAGGAAGTCCGCGTTCGCGTGCTGCACGCAGCTGTAGGCCAGATCACCGAGACCGACGTCCAGCTCGCCCGCGCCTCCAGCGCCGTGCTGGTCGCCTTCAACGTCCGCGCCACGTCGCAGGCGCGTGAACTGGCGCAGCGCGAAGGTGTCGATATCCGCTACTTCTCGATCATCTACGACGTTGCCGATGACATCGAGAAACTGGTCAGGGGCAAGCTCGCGCCGAAGATTCGCGAGAACTTCCTGGGCTACGCCGAAATCCGCCGCGTCTTCGAGATCACAAAGTCCGGCAAGGTTGCTGGCTGCATGATCACCGAAGGGCTGGTCAAGCGCGGCGCCGGCGTCCGCCTGCTGCGCGAGGGCGTGGTCATCCACCAGGGCGAGCTCTCGCAGCTCAAGCGCTTTAAGGATGACGTCCGCGAAGTCGCGCGTGGCTACGAATGCGGTCTCTCCTTCGCCGGGTTCCAGGACCTCCGCGAAGGCGACATCGTCGAGTGCTACGAGACGGAACTCATCCCGGCGTGAGCGAGAAGACTCGCCACTCCGCGAAGGCGCCGCCAGGCAAGACGGGCACGGGCAGGGCCGGCAAAGGCAAGATCGGGGCAACCCAGGGTGCCCCAGCCCGGCCGTCAAGCCGGGGCAAGAAGGCGCACGCCTCCAAAGAGCCCACCCAGCGACAGCTGCGCGTGGCGGAAGAACTCCGCCACGTGCTGTCGCAAATCTTCGCCCGCGCCGAATTCCGCGACCCAGATCTCGCCACCGCCCAGATCACCGTGACCGAAATCCGCATTTCGCCGGATCTCAAGCACGCGACTGCCTTCGTCGCGCGCCTCGGCCGCAGCGATGTCGATGCCCTGCTCCCGGCCCTGAAACGCGCCGCCCCCTATCTGCGCGCGCAACTCGCCCACTCGCTGAAAAACCTGCGTATCACGCCGGACCTGCACTTCCTGTCCGATACCAGCATCGAATACGCCTCCTATATCGACAAACTCCTCCACTCCCCACCCGTCGCCCGCGACCTCGACTAGGCGCCGCGCGTGATGGTTGATGTGAAGGAAGGCCAGGGCTCTGCCCTGGACCCGGCAGGGGCTTTGCCCCCTGCACCCCCACCAGG
>CANJOG010000100.1 GCA_947475475.1 Acetobacteraceae bacterium | reverse complement strand
TGACCGGCCTGCCGGCGGCGTTGCGCGACGAAAGACTGTCCTCGAGTGCGGTGAATCGCTTTCTGATTGGAGAAGCCGACCTCACCCGCTCCAAACGCGCCGAGGCAGTGGACCGATCGGCCGCCGCCTGGATGCTGCAAGGCGCGCTTGATCACCTGCGCCACGTTGCCGAACGGGAAAGGGACGGCTAATCTCTGACCATAAATAGGCAAAACGGAGTGCCGGGAGGAAACATGGTCGGGTCATTCGCAGCCGCGTCGCTCGCAGCGCGAACCAACTCCGCCATCGTCTCGGCAAAGACCGCGCGCCGGCCCGCCTAGTTCGAGGAGACCATACATGGACAGCGATACACTACCCGTCCCATCCCATATTCCGCCATCGCTGGTCTATGATTTCGACTATTTCCTGGCGCCCGAGCTCACCTACCGGCCGCATCAGCGCGCCACCGCCCTGCTGCACAAGAACGCGCCGGAAATCTTCTGGACGCCGCGCAATAACGGCCACTGGATCGTCACCCGGGCGACCGTTGCCCAGGAGATGCTGCGCCAGACAGACCTCTTCTCCAGCCGCTCCGAATTCAACAAGGAGCGCAATTTCGATCCGCCCATGCTGCCGATCCAGGCCGATCCGCCGGATCACACCGAATATCGCAAAATCCTCAATCCGTTCCTCACGCCAGGCGCGGTGGCCAAGATGGAGGCGGATATCCGCGCGCTCGCGCGGCAGATCATCGATGACATCCAGCCCAATGGACGCTGCGATTTCGTCAAGGAAGTCGGCCAGCGCTTCCCGATCACCATCTTCCTGCGTCTGGTCAACGCGCCGTATGAAGACCGCCACCGGCTGATCAAATGCGCCGAAGGCTATACGCGCAGCGCCCTGTTCGAGGACCGGCTCGCCCATGTCCGCCAGCTCGGCGCCTATATCCGCGAATTATTCGAGGAGCGCCGGAAAAATCTCGGCACCGATATGCTGAGCCATATCATCCGCTCCAGCATTTTCGACCGCCCGCTCAACCAGCGCGAAGAGGAAGGGCTTGCGACACTTCTCTTCCTCGGCGGCCTGGACACGGTGAAATCCGCCCTCTCCTTCACCATGCTCTATCTCGCCCGTAATCCGGATAAATATAACCAGCTGCGCGACAATCCCGCGCTGATCCGTCCGGCGATCGAGGAAATCCTGCGCACCAATGGCGTGTCCGTGCCCGAACGCGGGGCCACCGGCGATTTCGACTATAACGGCGTGCCCTTCCGCCGCGGCGATCGCATCGTCTTCATGGTGCAGCTCTACGGCTATGGCGACCAGATCAACAGCAATCCGGAACTGGTCGATTTCACACGCGACATCAGCCTGCATTACGCCTTCGGCGCCGGCCCGCATCGCTGCGTCGGCTCGCATCTGGCACGGCTGGAATTCCGCATCTTTCTTGAAGAATGGATCTCCCGCTTCCCGTCTTTCCGCGTCGATCAGGAAGGCGAGATCGCAACCGCCGGCGGCATTGTCTGGGCGCCCGACGCGCTGCCGCTCGCCTGGGATGTGTGATGGGATTGAGGGTCACGCCCAGCGGTAAGCCGCTGGGCGCCGACATCCACGGCCTGGATATCGCGGCGGGCGTGACCGATGAGGATTTTGCGGCGCTGAAAGACGCGCTCTGGACGCACGCTGTGATCTGCGTGCGTGGCCAGCAACTCTCCGGGCCGGCGCAGGTGGAATTCGCCCGCCGTTTCGGGCCGCTGCAATATTATGATCCGAACGGACTGTTCCGCTTGCCCGGCGCCGGCGACATCATCGTGCTGTCCAATATTATCGAGGACGGCAAGCCAGTCGGCGTGGTGGAGGCCGGGCATCATTGGCATACCGACACGCCCTATACGCCCAATCCGCCCGGAGTGGTGCTGCTGCATGCGATCGAGGTTCCGCACGACGATGCCGGCGTGCCTCTCGGCGGCACCATGGCGGCGAGTACGGGCTTTGCATATGAATCTCTTCCCGACGAGCTCAAGCAGAAAATTGCTGGCCGCGCCGCGCTGCACCGGCGTGACAAGCACCAGCTTTCGGCAACCCGCCGCGCCTACCCTTCGCAATTCGATTCCGATGATTTGTCCTGCGAACATCCGCTGGTCCGCACCCATCCGGCGACCGGGCGCAAGCTGCTCTATGCCAATGCCGCCTATACCGTCGCCATCACCGGCATGGAGCGGGCGGAAAGCGACGCGCTGCTCGAGCAACTTTATGCGCACGCAACGCGGCCGGAGCATGTCTACACCCATCGCTGGCAGGTCGGCGATCTGGTGATCTGGGACGACGCCGCGATCCAGCATTACGCCCTGCCCGATTACAAATTGCCGCAGCGCCGGCGCATGCATCGTGCGACGGTGGAAGGGGGACGGCCTTTCTAGATGAACTGACCGCCCACCCAATCCAGCGATCGTTCCCCGGCTGACCAAAACAAAAAAATCTCGGAGGAAGCAGAATGATCACAACCACCCGCCGTACTTGGCTGACTGGCGCCACCGCCGCCTCGCTCATTCCCGGTACGCTGCGCCATGCGCGCGCGCAAACCGGCCCCATCAAGATCGGCTTTCTCGGACCGCTCAGCGGCCCGGCCCAGATCGTCGGCATGGAATTGCGCGTCGGCGCCGAGACCGCCCGCGATCTGATCAACCGCCAAGGCGGCATCGGAGGCCGTCAGATCGAGATCACCTTCGCCGATGATCGCGGCGATCCCAACATGACAATTTCCGGCGCGCATGAACTCGCCGGCCAGGGCGCCAATCTGGTGCTCGGCATGGCGTTGCTCTCCAGTATCATGGCGCTGCTGCCGCAATTGCAGAGCCTGAACATGCTTATCCAGATCAATGGCGCGACGGATGAGCGGTTGTCGCATGAATTGTTCAACCGCAACATGTTCATCACGACGCCCAATAACGTCATACGCCAGGGTGCACTCGCCGAGATGGTGGCCGCGAAATATCCCGATGTGACAGGTTGGGTCTGCGCCATCCAGGATTCGGCCCAAAGCCGCTCGTCCTGGGCGCGCTTCGGCAAATCGCTCTCGGCCGCCTACGAGCAAAAGCGAGGCAAGATACTCAAGCTGGAAGACCCGCTGACCGCCAAGGTCGGCGCAACGGATTTCAAGCCGCTGATTTCCCAACTTGCCGCCTCGCCAGCCAAGGGGTTGTTCCACTCCCTGGTGGGCTCGGATGGTGTCTCCTTCTTTCAGCAAGCGCGCGCCTTTGGCCTGGACAAGAAGTTCACCGTCATCGCCGAAAACGCGCTCGACATGGATCTGCCCAAGGCGCTGAAGCGGTCCATGCCGGACAACGTCTATTCGCTCTCCTTCTGGTCGCCCAATGTCACTCCCAACGATCCGCGTGGCCAGGAATTAACGAAAGCCTATGCGGCGGCAACGAAAGATCCCTATCCGCATGGGCTGGCAGCACTCGGCTATGTGTCGCTGCAACTCTATGCCGAAGCAATCCGCCAAACAGGCAGCACCGATCCGGCCCGCATCATCCCGGCGCTGGAGACGATGAAATTCGACACGATTCGCGGCCTGGGATTTTTCCGCAAGGAAGACCACCAATTCCTTGCCACGACCTGCGTCGTGCATTTCACCGCCGCCCAGACCGAGGCGGGGTGGGGTGTGGAAAGTGTCACGGCCGTGGACGATGCCAGCATGGTCAATCCGGCGACTCCGGGCATCCCGATCGCCATGTAATCCGGGTTCTTCGGGCGGCCCGGAATGCAAGTCCTGGCCGCCCGGTCCCGGATGGACGCCATTTCCGGGTGTCGATCACGCCATCACCGCGCGCCGGCTGAACCCGCAGGAGGTACGCGCGACCCATGCGCGCCATCGCATGGCGCTCAATATCAGCAACATCGAGCATGTTCTGCACGGTCTGAACCAACGGAATTTCGCCCCCTATCTGGGTGGCACGCCGGTAATCTCCGACGCTCAGGCCGATATTGCCAACTGCTTCGATGTCGGCAGCGAGATGCTGGTGTTTCACAATCATGAAGAGCTCAACGCCATCTATGCCGATTTTCTGGCCTCTCCCCAAAAAGCGGCCATCATCGGCGAGAATGGCAAGCGCCGGGTGCTCGCGGACCATAGTATCGGCGAACGTCTGGCGGCGATCGCCGATGCGCTGACTCTGAGCCACTAGCGCCCGATGACCGAAGGTGGAATCACCGGAGGTCTGAATCGTCCGCCCAACAAACAAACTCCATAGCACCGACATTATCGTCCGGATACCCAAAGCTCCGCACTGGTTCAGATCTCCAAATCGCACTCAGCGCGACACGCAACCCGGTCTGGGAGGCAGGATCGCCCAGTCGATCCGCACTGGCGCCACCACCCACCAGGTTCGGAACGGCAATTCGATCTGCGGCTGATCGACCAGTCCCGGTAGCTGCGCCTTCAACAAATCGCCATCTTTGCGATAACGCCAGAGCGCCACTCCACCGGCACAGTCGAGCGCCGCGCGGTCGATCCAGGGGCTGATGGCAAAGTTTCCATCGATCAGCACGGAAGGCCGCTCTTCCCAGTCGCCCAGCGCGACATTGCCTGCCAGCCAAACGTCACCAGCGACAAAGCGCAGCGGCGCCTGTCCCTGCGTCCGGTGCCAGTTCTGCGCCACGACCCGCGCCAATTCCGCGCCAGGAAACTGCATCCGTCCCGAAACAACGCCGAACGCCGCCCCCAGGAATTGCCCGGCATAGGCAAGGAGCACGACACTAAAAATCGCCACCGCACTCGCCAGCAGCCGCGCACTGATCGGCGGCACGGCGCGCAACAGGAATACAACCGCGAAGGGCCCCAGGAACACCCAGAACGTCGCCCCCCACATATCCCTGAACTTGATCGCCCACAGCGCCTGTAGCACCACGCTGATGACGAACGGGCCCCAGCACACCAGGCCAAGCAGGCGACGATCTAACGCGCCAAGATTGACCGGCGCCGACAGCAGCTCCTTGCGGTCACGCTGCGCCAAGGCGAGCAGCCCGAGCAACGGCAAAGTCCCACCGATCTGCGCACCAACAAACATGATTGGGAATTTCACATGATCGTACCACTGCTTTTGCGTGCCAACGCGCGAGAAGGGAAACAGCAGCGGCCCAAACTCAGCTTTCGCGACATCGATGGCATGCGGTGCCAACACAACCACAAACGCGGCCAACGCGATCCACGGACCACGAGCGGCGAATTTACGCCGCAGCCGCGCATCGCTGACAAACCACGCCAGCACCGACAACAGCAGCAAACCGGTGGAATATTTCCCGAGCATGCCCACCGCGCTGGCCACTCCAAGAGCCATCCAGTCAAGCGACGTCCCACGCAGGGCCGCCCGCCGGGCTGTCAAGGCAATCAGCACCCAGAGCGGCAGCTGAACAATATTGTGGTTGAACTCAACGCTGAAATACGTCCCGTACAGCACCGCCTGCTGCAACAACACCGCCAGCAGCGCCGCGCGCTCGCCCAGCATGTCGCGGGTAAGTTTCCAGACCAGAAACAACGCCAGCACGCTCGCGAGCGGCCCAACGACGAACAGCGCGCGGTCCTCACCGCCGGCCAGCCGCGCAAACACATCGAGAATCCACGCCGGCAGCGGCGGGTGCTTGAAATATGTCCATTGCCATTCCCGGCCCCAGGCCAGCTGCTCGACAACATCGTACGGCAGGTTAGGCTGCACCAGGGCTGGGATCAGCGTCCAGAAGCTGAGATGCAGTCCCAGCGCCCAGGCCAAAGCCGCCCGGGGCGCACGGTTCGCCGCCTCGGCGAGGCTTGCAATTAAGCGGAGCAGTCCGGCCGGAATGGCGAGACTAGGCACGCTCAGCGTCCAGCCGCTTCGCCGCCGCCTCCTCGGCGCTGCCAATACCGCCATGCCGCGCCGACCACTTCATCGGATCTTCCAGGAAGTCCCGTACCCCGGCCATCGCGGCCTCCGAGAAATACGGCTTGTCCTTGCAGGCTTCGAGCACTTCCCACCAGGTGCAGAGATAATGCAGCGTGATGTCCATCTTCGAGAGCGTTTCGAAGGCGCCGGGGAAGACGCCGTAGAAGAACACCACGAAGGCATGGTTGCAGAAGGCGCCGGCATCGCGCAGCGACTGGGCGAACTTGATCTTGCTCTGCCCGTCGGTGGTGAGATCCTCCACCAGCAGCGTGTGCTTGCCTTCGGGCACATCGCCCTCGATCAGCGCATTGCGGCCAAAGCCCTTCGGCTTTTTGCGCACATAGGACATCGGCAGGTTCATCCGCTCCGACATCCAGGCCGCATAGGGAATGCCGGCCGTCTCGCCGCCCGCCACCGCCTCGATGGTCTCGTAGCCAACATGGCGGCCGATCATCTCGACAGCGAGGTCGGAGATCTTGGCACGCGCGCGCGGGAAGTAGATGATGCGGCGGCAATCGATATAGACGGGCGATTTCCAGCCGGAGGTGAGCGTGTAAGGTTCCTCCGGGCGGAAATTCACCGCCTTGATTTCCAGCAGGATGCGCGCGGTGGTGAGCGCCGCATCGCGGTCCCAATCGGTCATGTGACGGACGGTCATGGCGAAAACTACCCCTCTTTGCGGTCCGGCGACCGAAATCCCGCTCCTCCTAGAGCAGGCTCCCGCGCGCGTCCATTCTCCAGCCGCGCATCGCGGCGCCTGAGACCATGCGCAACGCGCTAACCCGCCATCGCCGCGCCAGCGTCACCCAGACCGGGGAGGCGCCGCCTGTCTGGGTGCTGGAGACTGGCCCGCGTCCCGGCCCGGCCGAGTCGGTCGCCGAGCGGCTCGGCCTGCCCTACCGGGTGCTGCATCTGCGCTACACCCCGCTTTCCTGGCTCGCCTGCCTGCGCCGCAAAGGCGGCCCGGCGGGTCTGGGCCGCGATCCGGAGGCCGAGATCGACTCGCCGCCCGCGATCGTCATCGCCTCGGGCGCACGCGGCGGGGCGGCGGCGCTGTGGCTGAAAGCGCAGTACGGCACCCGCGCCGTCTTTTGTGGCACACCCTTCCTGCACGGTGGAACTTTCGACCTGATC
>CANJOG010000099.1 GCA_947475475.1 Acetobacteraceae bacterium | reverse complement strand
TGTCATCGGCACGGCGCGGCGCGCCGATCGTGGCGAGACAATCGCGCAAGCGATCCGCGACTCTGGTGGCATGGCGGACTTCTTCCAATGCGATATCGCCGATCCGCCACAGATTGACGCGCTGTTCGCGAAGATCGAGGAAAAATTTGGCCGCCTCGATGGCGCGCTGAACAATGCGGCGTCCAACCACGCGACCCAGGCGATGCCGGATGTGCCGGTTGAGACCTATGATCAGGTCTTCAACACCAATGTCCGCGGCACTTGGCTATGTCTCCGCCATGAACTCCGGATCATGCGCGAACAGAAATCGGGCTCGGTGGTCATCACCAGTTCTACCGCCGGCATCCGCGCTTTTCCGGGATTGTGCCTCTATACCGCGAGCAAGCATGCGCTGATCGGCATGGCAAAATCGGCGGCGCAGGACGCGGCGAAATATGGCGTGCGCGTCAACGTGCTCGCGCCCGGCACGACAAAGACCGAGATGATGGAGAAGCTGATGACCACCCGCCCGGGCGGCGAGGCGGCCACACTCGCCACCATCCCGCTCGGCCGCGCCGCGCAGCCGGAAGAACAGGCCGAGGCGGCGGCCTGGCTGCTCTCGGATCGCGCGAGTTTCGTCACCGGCGATGTTCTTGTCTGTGACGGCGGATTTACGAAATAGGCCGCAGGACTCGTAGGGTGGGCTTAAGCTCACCATCGGTGTCACTTTCACGCGAGATGGTGGGCTGAAGTCCACCCTACGCCTTACCTTACACCCCCACCTCACGCCCACGCTTGAGCGCCGGATGCACCGTCTTGTTGATGATGTGCATGTCCATGCCGATCACATGCGCGCTGGCGCCGACGATCAGCGGGTCCGGTCCGGTGACGATGCTGAGATCCTTGCCTTCATAGGGCAGGGCAGCAAGAAAATGCTGCATCGCGTTCAGCCTAGCGCGCTTCTTGTCGTCCGATTTCACAATCGTCCAGGGTGCATCGGCGGTGTCGGTGTAGAAGAACATCGCCTCCTTCGCCTCGGTATAATCGTCCCATTTGTCGAGCGAGGCACGGTCGATCGGTGAGAGTTTCCACTGCTTCAACGGATCGGTCTCGCGCGCCTGAAAGCGCTGGCGCTGCTCATCGCGGCTGACCGAGAACCAGTATTTGAACAATGTGATGCCCGACCGCACCAGCATGCGTTCCATATCCGGGCATTGGCGCATGAATTCGAGATATTCATTGGGCGAGCAGAAGCCCATCACACGTTCAACCCCGGCGCGGTTGTACCAGGAGCGATCGAACAGCACGATCTCGCCGGCGGCCGGCAATTGGGTGATGTAGCGTTGGAAATACCATTGTGTGCGCTCGCGCTCGGTCGGCTTCTGCAAGGCCACCACGCGGGCGGTGCGCGGATTCATGTGCTCGGTAAATCGCTTGATCGTGCCACCCTTGCCGGCCGCATCGCGCCCTTCGAACAGGACCACGATGCGCTGGCCGGTCTGTTCCACCCAGCGCTGCGCCTTGAGCAATTCGCGCTGTAATTCGAGCATATGCGCTTCGTATGGCGCGGTCCGCATGTTTGACTTGTAGGGATTCTCTCCCGACTCGAAGAGGCGGCGGATGGCGGCCGGATCGTGGCGCAGTGCGGCAATCGTGGCGGCCTGGCTTAGCGGCTGGGGCGCGGGAAGGGTGGGCTGGGCCTCCACCCCTACCGCCAGCTCTGTGGGCGCGGCAGCCTCGGCGGTGATCTCAGACGGCACCTCCTCGGGCGCGCTTAATGGCGTGGCGGCGCCGTTCTTCCGTCCATTCACGATCCGTTTTGCCACGCGGAAGACCTTTCATCGGTTTCTCTGTGACAGTTTAGCGAAAGCGGCCTCGCCAAGGCTTGATTCACGTCAATTCCGCGGCCCGGAGCCGGGCTTTTCCGGCCTGTGGATGACAGCCCCGCCCGGGTCGGATAATCCTGCCCCGAACGACTGGCCGGATGCGGGCGCCTCCGGGCGCCGCCGGCCCCTGAGCATGGGAGTGTGACGATGGATGTGCGCGCGGCAGTGGCTTTCGAGGCCGGAAAACCCCTCAGTATCGAGACGGTGCAACTCGAAGGCCCGCGCGAGGGCGAGGTGCTGGTGGAGCTTAAGGCGACCGGTATCTGCCATACCGACAAATACACACTCTCCGGCGCCGATCCGGAGGGCATGTTCCCTGCCATTCTCGGCCATGAAGGCGCCGGCGTGGTGGTCGATGTCGGGCCCGGCGTGCGCAACCTGAAGAAGGGTGATCACGTTATTCCGCTCTACACGCCGGAATGCCGCGAATGCGAATATTGCCTCAGCCCGAAGACCAATCTTTGCGTGAAGCTCCGCGCCACCCAGGGCAAGGGCGTGATGCCCGACGGCACCAGCCGCTTCTCCTACAAGGGTAAGCCGGTGCTGCACTACATGGGCTGCTCGACCTTCGCGAACTACACCGTGCTGCCCGAAGTGGCCCTGGCGAAAATCCGTGAGGACGCGCCGTTCGACAAGGTCTGCTATATCGGTTGCGGCGTGACGACCGGCATCGGCGCGGTGCTGTTCACAGCCAAGGTCGAGACCGGCTCAACCGTGGTCGTGTTTGGCCTTGGCGGCATCGGGCTGAACGTGATCCAGGGTGCGAAGATGGTTGGCGCCGGCATGATCGTCGGCGTGGACATCAATCCTCGCCGCGAGGAAATGGCCCGCCGCTTCGGCATGACGCATTTCGTCAATCCGAAAGAGGTGTCCGGCGATCTCGTCGGTCATATCGTCGAACTCACCAAGGGCGGTGCTGATTACAGCTTCGAATGTGTCGGCAATACCACGCTGATGCGCCAGGCGCTGGAATGCGCGCATCGCGGCTGGGGTGTCTCCACCGTGATCGGTGTCGCGGCCTCGGGGCAGGAGATTTCCACGCGCCCCTTCCAGCTCGTCACCGGCCGCCGCTGGCAGGGCACCGCCTTCGGCGGCGCGCGCGGGCGCACCGATGTGCCGAAAATCGTCGATTGGTACATGGAGGGGAAGATCGCGATTGACGAAATGATCACCCACACCATGCCGCTCGAACGCATCAATGAAGGCTTCGATCTGATGGAACGCGGCGAGTCCATTCGCAGCGTTGTTCTGTACTAGGGAATATCAAAATGAGCGGCATCGAACTCGAGACCCACGGCCGTTGCCGTGTCATCCGGCTGAACCGGCCGCATGTGCGCAATGCCGTCGATGCCGCGACCTCCTATGAGGTCGATGCGGCGCTGACCGAGGCGGATAATGATGACGCGATCGGCGCGGTCATCTTCACCGGCGCCGGCGATCGCGCCTTCTGCTCGGGCATGGACCTCAAGGAAGCCGCCGAACGCGGCATCGGCCACGGTCTGATCCCCGGCCGCGGCTTTTGCGGCATCACCGAGCGCACCATCTCCAAGCCGGTGATCGCCGCCATCAATGGCGCGGCGGTGGCTGGCGGCTTCGAGATCACGCTCGCCTGCGACATGGTGGTGGCCGCCGATCATGCCGTGTTTGGCCTCTCGGAAGCCAAGCGCGGACTGTTCGCCTATGCCGGCGGCGTCCAACGCCTGGCCCGCGCCCTGCCGCGCGCCATCGGCATGGAGATCATCCTGACGGCCAATCCGATGGGGGCCCAGCGCATGTATGAGCTGGGCGTGGTCAACCGTGTGGTGCCCTATGCCGATCTGATGAAAGAGGCGCTCGCTTTGGCCGAAGCCGTGCTCGCCAATGCCCCGGTCGGGCTGATCGGCGGCAAGCGGCTGTTCGACGCCTCGATCGACGTGACGCTGGAACGTGCCATGCAGATCGGCCACGAACTTGGCGCCGAATTGCTGCATGGCAATGACAGCGCCGAGGGGGTGAAGGCCTATGCGCAGAAGCGGGACGCCCAGTTTACCGGGAATTGATCGGTCCGGCCGTAGATCGTTGCCGTAATTTTGCCTCTCTGGTGGGCTGATTAAGTGTACTGATCAGCTCACCACCATGCCCAGCCAGTGCCAACACCTGTAAGCAACAACGGCCAAGCCGTGAGGAACCAGCCATCGTGACTACCCCTCTTCGCAAGGCCGTCATTCCCGCGGCCGGCCTCGGAACCCGTTTCCTGCCCGCCACCAAGGCGATGCCCAAGGAAATGCTGACGGTGGTCGACAAGCCGCTGATCCAATACGTGGTCGAGGAAGCGCGCGCCGCCGGGATCGAGGAATTCTGCATCGTCACCGGGCGCGGCAAGATCTCCCTGGTCGATCATTTTGACGTCGCCTACGAATTGGAAGCGACGCTCCGTGAGCGCAACAAAACCGCCGCACTTGAGCAGCTTGCCGCCATGTCGGCCAAGGAAGGCTCCATCGTCACGGTCCGCCAGCAAGTGCCGCATGGTCTGGGCCATGCCGTCTGGTGTGCCCGGGCGTTCACCGCCGGCGAAGCCTTTGCCGTGCTGCTGCCGGACGTGCTGGTCATGGCCGAGACACCCTGCCTGGCCCAATTGGCCGACGTGTATCGCCAGACCGGCGGCAATGTGCTCGCCGTGGAAGAAGTTCCGCGCGAGCATACCAACCGCTATGGCATTCTCGACGTTGCTTCCGATGATGGCCGCCTCGTCGAAGTACGCGGCCTGGTCGAAAAGCCCAAGCCGGAAGACGCGCCGTCCAACCTGTCAATCATTGGCCGCTATATCCTCGTCCCCGAGGTGATGGCCGCCCTTGAGGCGCAGGAGCGTGGGGCGGGGGGCGAAATCCAGCTCACCGACGCCATGGCCAAGCTGATCGGTAAAGGCCCGTTTCACGGCCTGCGTTATCAGGGCCGCCAGTACGATTGCGGTGATAAGGCGGGCTTTATCGAGGCGCAGATTGCCTTTGGCCTGCAACGCCCCGAACTTGCGGATGCAATCCGCGGCTTTCTCAAAGCCTATTCCGGCCACTGATCCGGCCGCCGTCCCTTCCGGAGCCTCGCATGGATTCCTTCCGCCACGATTTCGACCCGACAGTGCTGCGCGAATATGATATCCGCGGCATCGTCGGCAAAACCCTCTCCATGATCGACGCCTATGCGATCGGCCGCTGCTTCGGCAGCATTGTCGCCCGCTCCGGCGGCACGCGCGTGGCGGTGGGGCGCGACGGGCGTGAATCCTCACCGGTGTTGGAAGCATCCCTCGTCGATGGGCTGAAAGCCTGCGGTCTGGAAGTGCTGCGCATCGGCCGTGGCCCGACGCCGATGCTCTATTACTCCGCGACATCCAAGGCGACCGACGGCGCCATCATGGTCACCGGCAGCCATAACCCGCCGGACCATAACGGCTTCAAGATGATGATTGGCCGCAAGCCGTTCTTTGGCGCCCAGATCAAGGAAATCGGCCGTCTGGCCGCTGCCGGCGATGTGGTGGCTGAAGCGCCGGGCAAGGCGACCGAGATCGATATCGCCGAGGAATATATCACCCGCCTCGCCAAGGATTGGGATGGCGGCGACCGCGCGCTGAAGGTTGTTTGGGACAATGGCAATGGCGCCGCCGGCGAAGTGCTTCAGGAACTGGTCAAGCGCCTGCCGGGCCAGCACACCGTGCTCTATGGCGAGATCGACGCCACCTTCCCGAACCATCACCCAGACCCGACCGTGCCGGCCAATCTGCAAGACCTGATCGCCGAGGTTGCCCGCCAGGGTGCGGATCTCGGCATCGCCTTCGATGGCGATGCGGACCGGATCGGCGTGGTGGACGACAGTGGTGCCATCATGTTCGGCGACCAGCTCATGATTGTGCTGGCCCGCGACGTGCTGCGCGATCATCAGGGTGCCACCATCATCGCCGATGTGAAGGCGAGCCAGGTCCTGTTCGATGAAATCGCCAAGGCTGGCGGGGCGCCGCTGATGTGGAAGACCGGCCATTCGCTCATCAAGTCGAAAATGGCCGAGACCGGTTGCCCGCTTGCCGGCGAGATGTCCGGCCATATCTTCTTCGCGGACAAATGGTACGGCTTCGATGACGCGCTCTATGCCGGCGTCCGTCTGCTCGGCATCGTTGCGCGCTCGGGCGTGACGCTTTCCTCCGTGCGCAAGGCTTTGCCGCAGGTGATCAACACGCCGGAACTGCGCTTTGAGTGTGACGATCTGCGCAAATTCGGTGTCATCACCGAAGTGGCCGCCCGGCTGAAGGCGTCAGGCGCGCGCCTGTCCGATATCGATGGCGTGCGCGTGCTGACTGATGATGGCTGGTGGCTGCTGCGTGCGTCGAACACCCAGGCCGTGCTGGTGGCCCGTTGCGAGGCGAGCAGTGAAGCGGGGCTGGAGCGGCTAAAGGCAGCTTTGGCCGCGCAACTTGAAGCCTCGGGCCTCGCGGCTCCGGATTTCTCCGGTGCCGGCAACGCCGGTCACTGAATAGGGCATCCCCGCCGCGATACGCTCGCGGCGGGAGCCTGGTCACGTCTTGCGCGGAACCGGCAGATAGACGCCGTGTTCGCCTGGCATCGGCGCAAACCGGTCGGTCACACCAAGCACGGTCTCCGCGCCGCCGAGATAGAGCACCCCATCCGGCGCCATCTGGTCAGCGATTCCGTTGAGCACACGCGCCTTGGTTGGCGGGTCGAAATAGATCAGCACGTTGCGGCAGAACACGATATCGAACTTGCCGAGCACGCGCGGATCATCGAGCAGGTTGAATTCGCGGAACTGCGCCATGGCGCGTAATTTTCCATCCAGCCGCCAGACCGTGCCTTCGCGCTTGAAGTATTTTACCAGCATCTGCATCGGCAGGCCGCGCTGCACCTCGAATTGCGTGTAGGTGGCCTCACGCGCCCGGACGAGCTGTTCGCGAGCGATATCGGTGCCCAGCAGCTCAAAAACACGCTCGCCAAGTTGGGCGCGCATTTCGCAGATGATCATGGCCAGCGAATAGGCTTCCTGTCCGGAGGAGGCGGCGGCCGACCAGATGCGCAGTTTCTGTCCCGGCGCGCGTGCCGCATGCAGGCGCGGGAAGGCGTGATTGCGCACATGATTGAACGGCTTGCCGTCGCGGAAGAAGAAGGATTCGTTCGTCGTCATCGCTTCGACCACGTCGCGTGCCAAAGAATC